>JALONY010000359.1 GCA_025454715.1 Anaerolineae bacterium | reverse complement strand
CCGAGACGCTCAGGTGTGGGATGGGGAACAGGGTTTGCATCGGGCACGGCCTCCTTATCGGTCGAGCAAGGCGAAAATCTCGCGGACGGGCACGCTGAACGACGCATCGGGCGAGACGAGGGTATCGGGGTTGCGCGCCAAGATATAGCCCGCGTCCGCACCGGCCACATAACCCAAGTCCGTCCCACGGGTGGCGGCCTTGAGCAGATACACCAACTCGGCGGCCAGCTCGGTCGCGTTGCGTTGAGAGGGAGGCGTGGTCATCCGTGTTCCATCATACAGCTCATAGGTCACGCCCACATCATCAGGCAGGTCTGGCAGGGTGTAGCGCTTGGCCTCCGCCGAGAGTAGGGTCATGATGATGCTCACCTCGCCACGGGGCGCAGCACCCTGCGCCCCCTCGATTAAACCGTTAGAGTGGGATGTTGCCGTGCTTCTTGGGCGGGTTCTCATCGCGCTTGTTTTGCAGCACGCCCAGCGCGTTAATCAAGCGTGAGCGCGTGTCCCGCGGCTCGATGATGTCATCGACGAAGCCGCGTGCCGCCCATCACCGCGATTTCGGCGGTCGGCCACGCGAGGTTGAGGTCGCTGCGGATGTGCTTACTGCTCATCACGCAATACGCGCCGCCGTAAGCCTTGCGCGTGGTCACGGTCAGCTTGGGCACGGTCGCCTCGCAATAGGCGTACAACAGCTTGGCGCCGCTGGTGATGATGCCGTGATGCTCTTGGTCGGTGCCCGGCAGGTAGCCCGGCACATCGACGAACGTCACGATTGGCAGGTTGAAGCAGTCGCAGAAGCGGATGAAGCGCGCCGCCTTCTCGCTGGCCTGAATGTCCAGCACGCCCGCCAGCACCATCGGCTGGTTGGCCACCACCCCGACGCTGTGGCCGCCCAAGCGGGCGAACCCGACCACGATATTGGCCGCGTAATCCGGCTGAATCTCGAAAAAGGTATCGCGATCCACCACGCGAGTCACGACTTCTTTGATGTCGTAGGGCTTGTTGGGGTTGTCGGGCACCAGCGTATCGAGGTCGGCATCGGCGCGCAACGGGTCATCGGTGGACGCCACGAACGGCGCGTCTTCCATGTTGTTCTGCGGCATATAGCTCAGCAATTGGCGCAACAACAACAGCGTCTCGGTCTCGTTCTCGCCCACCATGTGGCACACGCCCGACTTGGCGCTGTGCACGCTGGCACCGCCGAGGTCTTCGAACGAGACCTCCTCGTGGGTGACCTGCTTGACCACCTCGGGGCCGGTGATGAACATATACGAGGTGTTCTTGACCATGAAAATGAAGTCGGTCAGGGCGGGCGAATAGACCGAGCCGCCCGCGCACGGCCCCATGATGGCCGACAACTGCGGGATGACGCCCGAGGCCATCGTGTTGCGCAAGAAGATGTCGGCGTAGCCCGCCAACGACTCCACGCCCTCTTGGATGCGCGCCCCACCGCTGTCGTTGAGGCCAATCACCGGCGCGCCGTTGCGCATGGCCATCTCCAGCAGCTTACAAATCTTTTGGGCGTGCGCCTCGCTGACCGATCCGCCCACCACCGTGAAATCTTGCGAGTAGACGTAGACCAAACGCCCGTCGATCGTGCCCCAGCCGGTCACGACCGAGTCGCCCGGGTGGTGGTGCTTGTCCATCCCGAAGTTGTGCGAGCGATGCTCGACGAACCCGCCGATTTCACGGAAGCTGCCGGGGTCGAGCAAAATATCGAGCCGCTCACGGGCGGTGTTGCGCCCGCTCTCGTGCTGTCGCTTGACGCGCTCCGCCCCGCCGCCAGCCAGCGACTCGGCGCGCTTGGCACGTAGCGCCTCGATTTTGGGGTTCATGCCCCCCTCGGCTTTGTCGTGCGCTTGTTCAACCATTCCGTTTGCTCTCCCCAGATGAGAAAAAATTATGCGTTGGGGCGGCTGGCCAGCCACCATGCGATACAGGCCGCACCCAGTAGTACCAAAGCCCCACCCGCTGCCGCAGGCAACCGCGCACGGTCATAATCGGCCTCAGCAAAGATTGCCAAGCGCAAGACCACCGCGCAAGCCACCACCGCCAGCGCCGCCAAGGTCAGCGCCGCGGCACGTCCGCGTCTCCAGCTCCAAAGACCGCTCAGGCTCATGATGATAAACCCACCAACGCCCAAAAAGTTGTCGTAAAGGCGCAAACTGGGCGGGGCGAGCCACGGGCTGGCCGCGTGGCCGAGCGGCACGCCCAAGCACGCCACCGCCACCAGCGCACACACCACCAGCCAGCGCCACGGTCGGGCGGGCTTGGGCGGATGAGGGCTGGTCAGGTCGGGCATCGGGCATCACGAAACGGGTGCGGCGAACACAAGGTTAATTCCAGTATAACATGCCCGCCCACTGTCCTCATCCCCCACCCAACCGGTGCCTGCCCACTGGCCGCCATACAGGACGATGGTTTGAGTGGAAGCGTTTTCTCACGTGCTTTTCTCATCAATCCTAATGTTTTTGAGCATCTCACTGGGGCTATACTTTCCTAGTAAAAAGCTATGGTCAATTCTTGCCGTACCATCGAGTCTCATGCCGCATGATTGAGTCACCGTATCGTCAAAAAAGCCCGTGGTATCGCCGAATCGTCGGTGCATTGTCATACCGTGTGCTCGATACGGTCATCCTCGTGGTGACGATGCTTTGGTTCTTGTTCGGGCATTTGCGCTGGATGTTCAACGGGATTGCGCCCTCTGGCGCAGACCTGCTGATTACCGGCGCATTTTTGTTGATTCTGGGCGCGCTCTACATCGACCGGCGCAGCGGCAGGGCACCCTACACCAACAAATACGAGACGCTCAATAACCAGCTCGAGGACGTGATGTCCTCGATGGCCGACCCGTTGTTGGTCATCTCGCCCCAGAACATCGTCATGCGCGTCAACCGCGCCACGCTCGATTTGCTGGGGTACGGCCAAGACGAGATGATCGGGGTATCGCTCAGCCACTTCCTGATGCAATCGGGCGGGGGCAAGACCATGCTGGGGGTGCTCAACACCCAAGAGCGCGTGCGGATGACCCGCACCTTTCGGGCGCGCAACGGGCGGCTCATCCCGATGAGCGTGACCTATACGCCGGTGGCCGCCGCCGATGGCTCGTTGTACGCGGTGTTGTGCGTGGCACAAAGCTTGTCCGAAATCGAGAAGATGCGCGCCCAGCTCCACATCACCAACGAGCGCTACAACGCCGCCATCACCTCCAGCCGCCTCGGGGTGTTCGAGTATGACCCCGCCACCAACCGGCTGGTGGTCGATAGCAACCTGCGCCTCTTGCT
>JALONY010000358.1 GCA_025454715.1 Anaerolineae bacterium | reverse complement strand
GTGGCGGTCATCTGGTAGGCGTCGTAGTACGGCAGGTAGTCCACGCTCACCGCGATGCGGCGGCGCGTCCCGACCAACCACCCGGGGCGGTACACCAGCAACGCCGTGCCCTTGGTGTTGTCACCCCCCACCTCGAACTGCCCATCGGCGCGGCTCAGGCTCAGCTCCGCCGACACCAAGACCGGAATCCCGTCGATGAACCCGAGTTGACCGGTCAGCGCGGTGGCTTGTGCGCCCGCCTTGTCCATCGTCAAGAACTCCGGCAAGCCCAACAGCTTGGCATACGTGTTGCCATCCACCACCCACGCCAAATCCGACGGGCGCGCCGCCCGCCCAACCGGCAGCTTGAAGCGCACCGTCCGCAATTTGTCCAGCGTGGCCGCCCCCGCGAAGTTGTGCACCAGCGCGGTATTGGCCACCAGCGGCAGGTGGCGCAGGCCGTCCAGCGCACGGAAGCGCGCCGAGGCGTCGAAGTCGTTGTTCACGTCGTTGATGTTGCCCGCGCCGGTCGTCTCGTCGCCGTTGAGCAACACATGGTCAATCGCGTCGGCAATCGCCCGCGCCGCCTGCTCGCGATAAATCCCCAGCACCGGCAACACCGCGTCCTCGATCAGCTCGGCGCTGAACCCGACCCGCAACGCCAGCTTTTTGGCCGTCAGGGTCAATTTGTCGGTGCCCAGCTTGCTGTCGGGCAGGGCGGGGGTGCTGCTGGTCAGCGCCAATTGCGCCTCGTTGCGCGTCTCCGGCACGTAATACACCGTCGGGTCAACCCCCTCGGTCGGCACGTGAAACGGCGAGGACGGCATCTCGATTTGGCTGAACAGCGGCAAAATCACGTTGTCTTGGCGCGCCTTGCGCCACAGTTGGTCGCTCCACAAGGCCGGAACCCACTCCGCGCCGAAGCCGTTCTGGGCGGTATGGCTCAGCTCGTCGGCCTTGAGCGCGCTCAGGCCAGCGCGCCGCACCTTGTGCGCCAAGGCGTTGGCGTAGCGCTCACTCACGCCCTTGGCCGCCCGCGCCCCGCCCAACAGCACGCACCCGTGCAGCATGTCCAGCGCGTTCAGCTCGTCATACGGGCTGCCCACCGCAATCAGCGGCTCGGGCGCGCCCTTGGTCGCGTCGTCCACCGCGCTCGGCAAGCGCTTGCGCGGGGTGTCCAAAACATCGGTCATCGGGGGTTCCTCCTCCATCGTCTCATCGTCATCGGTCTGGGTTGCCCACGCGGGCAACGTCAACGCCAGCGCGTCATACAGCGCCTTCATCGTCTGCACGTCGGTCGTCAGGCGCGGCTCGGCGGGCGTGGGCGTCAGGCTGCCCTCCACCACCACCCAGCGCTCGATCCGCCCGTCCGCGCCGGTCTTGACCAAGTGCGGCAGGCTCCCGCTCGACCAGCTCAGCGCGCCGCGCCGAACCAGCTCGCGCACCGCCTCGAGGTAGCGCCCACGCTTGACCAACTGCGCCTCCGCCCACAGCCCGACCTCGTCGCGCCGCAGGGTGTCAATCACGCCAATCGGCGCGGCCTTCAGCCTGTCGTCTTGGCCGTGCTGGTATAGCGCCGGGCGCTGGGCATACCAATCCAGCCCGAAATCGGTCTCGGGCGTAAAGTATTCGCCGTGCAGGTCGCGGCGTTGCGGGTCGCCCCACACCGCCAAATACCCACCGACGCGCCCGCCGTCCTCGTCCAACATCTTCACGGCGGTTGGGGGTGCGTTCATCGTGCCTCCTCTCGCTCCCATCGCATCCTGTTCGTCACTCATCGTTGCACACCCTCGCCATCCCACGGGCGTAGCCGTTCCGTGAGCTGAGGGGTGGCATGTAGGCTCGCGCCGTTGTTAAGGGGCATAGCCTTAAATTAGCTCATATTTTCTAATTGCGAGTATCATAGCGCTGGCAATAGCGCTGGCAATACCGCTGGCACTATTGCCGCGTACCGGCGGCGGGTACAATGGCCGCCACTTTTTGGGGTCAACCGTGACGAAAACAGGTGTGTGATGATTGCGGGGATGTTGCGCGGGGTGCGCGTCTTGGACTTTACGCGGGTGCTGGCGGGGCCCTATTGCACCATGCTGCTGGGCGACCTCGGCGCGGACGTGGTCAAAATCGAGTCGCCGCAGGGCGACGAGACGCGGGCGTGGGGCCCCCCGTGGGCGGGTGAGGGCGACGACCGCGAATCGGCCTATTACCTGTCGGTCAACCGCAACAAGCGCAGCGTCACGCTCAACCTCAAGCACCCCGAGGCGCAGCGCATCGCCCACCAGCTCGCCCGCGAGTCGCACATCGTGATCGAAAACTTCAAGCCCGGGCAAATGGACAAATTCGGCCTCGGCTTCGAGGCGTTGCGGCAAGCCAACCCCGCGCTGGTCTACGCCAGCATCACCGGCTTCGGTCAGCACGGCCCCTACAGCGACCGCCCGGGCTATGACCACATCATCCAAGCCATGTCCGGCCTGATGAGCATCACCGGCCCAACCGACTCGCCCGACGGTTATAAGGTCGGGGTGGCGGTGGTCGATGTCTTTACCGGCTTATTCACGTTGTCGGGGGTGCTGGCCGCGCTCCGCCACGCCGAGCAGACCGGCGTCGGCCAACACCTCGACCTCGCCCTGATGGACGCGCAACTGTCGGCGCTGGTCAACATCACCGGCAGCGCGCTGGCCACCGGCAAACCGCCCGCCCGCTATGGCAACGCCCACAGCACCATCGTGCCCTATCAAAATTTCGCCGCCGCCGATGCCTCGTTCGC
>JALONY010000357.1 GCA_025454715.1 Anaerolineae bacterium | reverse complement strand
GTCTGGACTTCGACACTGGTGATGTAGCGCAAGAAATCGACCGCTGCATCGGGGGCGTTGATGCCGACGGCGAAACCGTCGCCGCCGCCCAGCGCGTCGTTGTCATTGCCGAGCCCACCCTCGACTGCGGGGAACGGGAACCAGCCGAGGTTTTCGCCGAGGCCTTCACCGCCTTGGCTGTTGCCTTGTTGCGCGCCCGGCGCCCACTGCCCCATCAATTCCATTGCGGCTTGGCCGTCGCCCATCAAACCGGCTTGTTGACCGTAGGTCATGGCCAAGTAACCCTCTTGGAACGGCTCGAGCGCGACCAAATCTTGCAGGTAGGCTCCGGCCTGCACGAACGGTTCATCGGTGAATGAGCCGCTACGGTTATAAGCGTTGAGGAACGCCTCGCCGCCGCCCAAACGCAATGCCAGATAGACCCACCAGAAGTGACCCGGCCATTTGTCTTGTCCGCCCAGCGCAATCGGGGTAATGCCTGCATCCTTCAAGGTCTGGACGGCGGTCAACAGTTCTTGCCATGTGGCGGGCGGGGTTTCGGGGTCGAGGCCAGCTTGTTCGAACAGCGCCTTGTTATAGAAGAACCCGACAACGCCCCAGTTCCACGGCACGCCGTAGTAACCACCGTCTTTGCCGTAGAGCTCCAGCGCGGCCTGTGCCGAGAACGAGTCCTTCCATTCCCCTTCGAGCTCGGGCGAGATGTCGCGCACCAAGCCTGCGTCGGCGAATTGCCATAGCACGCCGCCACCCCAGCTCTGGAACAAGTCGGGTGGGTCGCCGGCCTGCATCACGGTGACGAGGCGGCTCTTGAACGCCTCGTTTTCCAGCACGGTGATTTCGATGTTGACGTTCGGGTTGGCCGCCATGTAGTCATCGGCGACTTGCTGCCAGAACGCGGCTTCGTTTTCGTTGGTGTTGATGTGCCACCAGCGGATGGTGACGGTCTCTTGTGCGGTGGCGATGCTGAGCGGGAGCGCGAGGGCTACCAGCAACATCACCCATGCCAAAATGCGTTTCGTCATGGTCTTTACTACTCCTACGGAAAAACGAGCAAAACAGGTTTTAGAGAGCGTTGTCGGGTTCTTTTTTCGGCGCGGCCTTGGCATCACCCCCTTTCAGGCCGTCAATGAAACGCGGGCAGACTGTTGATTTTTTATTTTTTTAGGTGGCGCGGTGGTGCACTGCTCTCGCGCACGATGAGCTGTGTGTCGAGGGTGATGTGGTGCGGCGTGCTCTCGGGTTGCTCGATGTGCTTGAGCAGCATCTGTACGGCGACGCGGCCCATCTCGTCCAGCAACTGGCGGACGGTGGTCAGGCGCGGGTGCATCATCACGGAGTAGGGGATGTCATCGAAGCCGACGACCGACAAATCATCCGGCACGCGCACCCCGCGCTCACCCGCGGCTTGCAGCACCCCGAACGCCATCAAGTCGTTGCCTGCAAAAATTGCCGTCGGCGGCGTCGGCAACCCGAGCAGGTGGTGCCCACCGGTGTAGCCGGTCGGCTGAAAGAAGTCGCCCGGGTAAATCAGGCGCTCATCCAGCGCGATGTCATGGGTGGCCAAGGCCGATTTGTAGCCCTCGAGGCGTTCGATGCCGCTGGACAAATCCATGCGCCCTGTGATGATGCCAATCTGCCGATGCCCGAGGTTGATTAAGTGCTGGGTGGCGTCATAAGCGCCCTGCCAGTTGGTCGAGCAGATGCTGTTGTGGCGTCGGGTCGAGTCGGCTTGATCGACCAATACATAGGGGAATTTGCGTTGTTGGAGCACGTCGAGGTAATCATCCGGCACGACCGGTACGACCAACAGCAACCCGTCGCACAGGCCATTGGCGATGGCGCTGACGAACTGGGTTTCTTTGCCGTGTTGCTGGTGGGTGGTATACAGCATCAAGCTATACCCTTGTCTGTTTAGTTCCTCGTCGATGCCGCGGGTGACCTCGATGATATACCCATTGTCGAGGCCGGGGACGAGCACCCCGACGACGTTGGAGCGCCCGCCAGCGAGGCTACGCGCTTGTAGGTTGGCGACATAGCCCAGCCGCTTGGCGACTGCTAAGACCCGCTCACGGGTGTCGTCACTCACATACTCGAATCCGCTGAGCACTCGCGAGACGGTCGAGTACGATACACCAGACTCTCGCGCAACATCGATGATGGTGACAGCGTTCTTTTTGCGGGTGTGGGGTGAAGAATGATCCATCAAACAAACCTGCAAGCGTTTGCAATCTAAGCCGGACAAAAACGCCATAGTGGCGCGAGGACTTTTTGAGCGTATGCCAAACTTTTGCAAGAGGTGCAATGTGATGTGTGATGCAAACGCTTGCAGAGAAAATAACACCAATCCTGCAGCTTGTCAAGTTATTGGTGCCGTGGGGCTTTGTAGCCGTTTTGGATGGTTTAAAGCCCCTAAAACCGGCCTCGCGTAAGGCGTTTGGGGGATTGGGTGGACGGTTGCGCCATACCACGCAAATTTGCACACTTTGCGTTATACTGTTGGGCATGTCCCTTCCATGATGAACGGCGGCCACGCGGCGCGACACCATGCAAGATTCCAGCATCGACATCAAAGGCACGCGGGATGGCCTTCTGATTATCATCCACCCCGATAGCGAATGGCAGCAGGCCATCCGCGAACTGACCGACCGGATTGACAAGCAAGCCAGCTTTTCTCGCGCATCACGGTCAACCTCGGCAACCGCCCAGTGCCGAAGGCGGCGCTCGGCTCCTTGAAGGCGGCGCTAGACCGGCGTAATTTGCCGATTGCCCACGTCATGACCCTCGCGCATCACGGTCAACCTCGGCAACCGCCCAGTGCCGAAGGCGGCGCTCGGCTCCTTGAAGGCGGCGCTAGACCGGCGTAATTTGCCGATTGCCCAAGTGTTGACCGATAGCCCGACCACCTTTGACGCCGCTGACGCGCTCGATTTGCGGGTCGGGCCCGCCACGGTCGCCCCCGACCCCGCGCTCAATGATGACACGGTCGCCTTCCAAACCCAGACCTTCGACCCGCAGGAAGAGGCCTTCCCGGGGGTCTTGTTACCACGCACCCTCCGCAGTGGGCGGGTGGTACGCACCGAGGGGCACGTCGTGGTGATTGGCGACGCGGGTGCCGAAATCATCGCGGGGGGCGACGTGGTGGTGTGGGGCGTCTTGCGCGGGGTGGTGCACGCGGGCGCGCTGGGCAACCGCAAGGCGATGGTGTGCGCCCTCGAGATGGCTCCGACCCAACTGCGTATCGCCGATTTGTACAGCATCACCCCCAAAGAGCGCTTTCGGTGGGGCGCACGCACCCGCCCCGAGATGGCGCGCATCGACGGGGATTATATCGTCGTGGAACCGTGGCAACGCACGCCGCGAAAGGATAAGTAGCCGATGGCCGGAAAAGTCGTCACCGTTACGTCGGGCAAGGGTGGGGTCGGCAAGACCACCAGCACGGCCAACCTCGGGATGGGGCTGGCGCGCTTGGGCAAGAAAGTGGTCATGATTGATGCCGACATCGGGCTGCGCAACCTCGACATCGTGATGGGGCTGGAAAATCGTATCGTCTACGACCTCGTGGATGTGGTCGAGGGGCGCGCCAAGGTCAAGCAGGCCATGATTCGCCACAAGCAGTTCCCCGATTTGTACCTGATACCGGCGGCGCAGACCCGTGATAAGAGCGCGGTCAGTCCGTCCGATATGGTGCAGTTGTGCAATGAGCTGCGGCGCGAATTCGATTTCATCCTGATTGACAGCCCCGCCGGAATCGAGCGCGGGTTTCGCAACGCGATGGCGCCCGCCGACGACATCTTGATCGTGACCAACCCCGAGGTCTCGGCGGTGCGCGATGCCGACCGCGTGATTGGCTTGATTGAGGCTGAGAACAAAGGCCCAGCGCGGTTGATTTTGAATCGCGTTAAAATAGAACTCGTCCGCAAGGGCGAGATGATGTCGGCGGACGACGTGACCGATATCCTCGGCATCAAGCTGATTGGCATCGTGCCGGACGACGAGGGCGTCGTCTCGGCCTCCAACAGCGGCGAGCCGGTGGTCTTGAGCGATAAATCGCGCAGTGGGCAGGCCTATCGTGACATCGTGCGGCGGCTGACGGGCGAGGACGTGCCGTTTGCGCCGTTGGAGCAGAGCGGCGGCTTGTTGGCAAAAATCGGGCGGTTGTTCGGCGGGCGCTGAACGACCCACTAGACAAACAGGGCACAAGGGGGCGTGTTACGCTATGCCGAGCTTATGGGAACGTCTTTTTGGCCGCCCTGCCGAGCGCGAGTCGAGCGCACAGGCGGCTAAGCGTCGCTTGCAGTTCGTCCTCGTCCATGACAGGATTAACTTACCGCCCGACATCATGGCGGCGATGAAGCAAGAAATCCTCGACGTGATTTCCAAGTATGTGCAGGTCAGCGAGGATGCCATCGACATCGCGCTGCACCCGAGCGAGGGCGGCAGCCTCAACCGGCTGGTGGCCGAGGTGCCCTTCACCAAGAGCATCGTCGCCCCGCCCCCACCCCTAGACGAAGACTCCGACCTTGAGGCACCCGCGCAAGCGCCGGAGGAGGTAGACCCCCCGGAGGCACGTTGAGCGCAATTTCTCAGCAACCCCAGACGCTCAGCACCCGCGCACAAGGGCTGAACTGGCGTCATTTCGACTGGATTTTGTTCTTCACCATCGCCGCGTTGATCGTGTTTGGCCTGTTGATGATCAACAGCGCGACGTTCGGCGCGGTAGACCCCGAGCTGCAAACCCGCGTGTCCGACCAAGTGACCTACGCCATCATCGGCGTGATGGTCATGTTCGGCTTGGCCATCTTCGATTACAAACTGCTGGGCGGGATGCACGTCTGGCTGTATTTGCTGATGGTATTTTTGCTGCTGTTGGTCAATTTCTTGGGCGTGGAGGGCGACGCGGGCGCGCAACGCTGGATTAACCTCGGCATCCGCATCCAACCGTCCGAAATCGGCAAAATCTTGATCATCATCACGCTTGGGCATTACTTGGCCTCGCGCTATCAGCGCATCGGCGAATTGCGCGTGATTGGCGGCTCGTTGTTGCACTTGGCCGTGCCAGCGGGGTTGGTGTTCATCCAGCCCAACCTCGGGACGACCATCGTCTTCGGCGTGATTTGGTTCGCGCTGGTGTGGGCGGCTGGCCTCAAAATCAAGCACATCATCACCTTCATCGTGATTTTGGCCATCGGCGCGCCCATCTTGTACTCGCAGATGCTGCCGTATCAGCGCTCGCGCATCGACACGTTTTTGAACCCCGAGGGCGACCCGCAGGCCTATTTCAACATCCGCCAAGCCTTGATTAGCATCGGCAGTGGGGGGGTGCTGGGGAAGGGGTATGCCGCGCCCAGCGGCCAAAACCGCCTGCGCTTTTTGCGCGTGCGCCACACCGACTTCATCTTCAGCGTCATCAGCGAGGAGTTCGGGATGGTGGGTGGCCTGACGGTGATGGGCTTGATTGGGCTGGTGGTCTCGCGCATCTTGCGCGGGGCGCGCCTCGCCGCCGACCCGCTGGGCATGTTCATCTGTTATGGGGTGGCGGCCATCATCTTCTTCCAGACGTTCGTGTCGTTGGGGATGAACCTCGGCCTGTTGCCGGTGACGGGGTTGACGTTGCC
>JALONY010000356.1 GCA_025454715.1 Anaerolineae bacterium | reverse complement strand
ATTCCGGAGTCCACCAGATGCTCAAGCGCCTGAAAGCCAAGGCGGGGGTGAGCGGTCGTGTTAACCCGCACAGTTTCCGCCACAACTTCGCTCGCGAGTATCTCAGAAATGGCGGCGAGGTCGTGACCTTGGCGCGGTTGCTCGGCCACGAGGACGTGAACACAACGGCAGCCTTTTATGCCGTCTTCAGCAAAGACGAGCTGCAATCCCAGCACATGAAATTTAGCCCGATTTCAAAATGGTTTGAGGAGGAGCGCTAGTGCGCTCGGTGGCTGCGCTTGTGCTCAGCCACCGCCCAGCTTGCACCACGCTGTGGAAGCTGGGTGCGCCACGCGGTGGCGCACATCAGCCCCCACCGGCGCGTGAGGTGGCGGGCTTTTAGCTCGCGGGCCGCCCCGACCCGTCTCCCAACCCCCTAGATGCGCAGGCGCATGGCCTCCGGCCAACCTGTCAATAGGGGAGACGAGTCTTCTGGGCTAAGCGGGCGGCCCCTGTCTACAAGCGCAAACCCATCTGTGGTAACATCAGCAGGCCAATCACGGTCGGCGGTAGCCAGATGACGATGTGCACCAACAGCGCGTAGGCCAGCGCTTGCTCGGCAGGCACGCCCGCCGCAATCAAGACGGTCGAGGCCAATAGACCACGGCCTCGACCATCCACGACCCATACGAGAAGACCACCACGCCGAACAAATCACGCGGTCGGCGCAACGCGCTCAGCCCGTCGATGATGTCACCGGCGATACCGGCCAATTTTCCACCAATCGCCTTGGGCAACCGGTCGGTGACGGACTTCACCAAGCGGCGGAAGGCGTCTGGGCGTTGCGCCAAGGCCAAGAACACCACCATCGCTCAGGTCGATGAACACCGCAGGCACCAGCAAGAACGTCAGCATCACGAGGCCATCGAAACAGCGCTCGACGAGGATGGTGGCCGCGCCGCGCACCACCGGCACCCGCCACCCCTGCCGCAACAAGGCGAGGCGCAAGACCTCACCTGCCCGAAACGGGTAGATGTTGTTGCCCATATAGCCGATGGCGACCAGCGGGAACAAACCGCGCACCGGCACCGGCACCGTATCATCCAGCACGAACTTCCAGCGGCGTGTGATGAGCACCATAGCGGGCAAATACAGGCCAGCCGCCAGCACGATCATGAGCCAGTTCGCACCGCGCAACGTGTCAATCACCGAAGCGGGGTTGAGGCCGCGAAAGGCAACGATTAAGAACACTGCGCTAATCAAGATGCTCAGCGCAAGCAACAATTTTTGCCGGTGGGTCATGTCAGCCTTTCGGTGGGTTACAAGGTCGGGGGCAGGCGCAAGCCGTTCAGGCAACGCACCAGTTTCAACGGCAACGGCGACTCGAAGCTCATGCGTTCACCGCTGAACGGGTGGTCGAACGACAAGCGCGAGGCGTGCAAAAACGTCCGGCTCAATTTTACCCGTTGCTTGGCATAACCATATACCGTATCGCCCACCACCGGACACCCGATATGCGCGAAATGCACGCGGATTTGGTGCGTTCGCCCGGTGTGGATGTGGGCGCCCACCAACGCCTGCCCCCCGCGAAAGCCGGTCTCGAGCGTCTCATAATCGGTCACGGCAGGTCGCCCGTTCGAGCGCACCGCCATGCGCGTCCGCACGTTCGGGTTACGGTCAATCGGCGCGCTGATGCGCCCTTCCGGTGGGTTGGGCGGTAGTTCCAGCAACGTCAGGTACACCTTCTCGACCTGCCGCCGCTGAAACTGCCCCATCAGCGCGTTCAAGGCGGCCTCGGTGCGCGCCACCACCATCACCCCAGAGGTCTGCTTGTCCAGCCGGTGCACGATGCCCTGCCGCCGCTGGCCTTTCATCAAGGCGACCTCGGGGTAGCGCGCCAAGAGCGCGTTGGCCAGCGTGCCGCTCGTCACGCCAGCGCCCGGGTGCACCACCATGCCCGCCGGTTTGTCGATGACGGCCAGATGCTCATCCTCGTACAAGACGACCAGCGGGATGACCTCGGCTTGCAACTCGGCGGGCGGGGGCGGCGGGATAACCACCTGCACCCGCTCCCCGCCGCGCAATTTGACGCCTGCTTTAACCGCCTTACCGTCCACGCTGACCTGCCCGTCCTTAATCAGGGCTTGCAGTTGGGTGCGCGTCAGGTGGGCAATCTGTTGGGTGAGCAGCTTGTCCAGCCGCTCACCCGCTTGTTCAACCGTAAATTCGACCAGAGTCGGGTCGCTCATTTCACCTCGGTAATCGTCAGGGTATAGGTGCCGCTGACGGTCGGGGCGGCGCTCGCCACCTCGATGATGACCGTCAGATTGGCAGGGAAGGCCAAAGCGCGGAAACCCGCACGGGTCGGCTCCCCGGGTAATGCATAATTTTCGCTCAAAACCCCCAGCGTGTCAGGGCGCAAAACGCGCACGACTAACCCACGTTCGGTCGCTCCCTCGCCCGTGGCCACGATGTCTAGGCGCGTGGCGGCGGCGGTGGTCAACGTGTAGCGGGCGGGTGCGTCGGGTGTCACCGTGCCGCTGACGGTCTGGCCGATGGTGATGGCCTGAGCAGCCGCATCGGGCGCGCTTTGCCCTTGTTCCGGCACGTTGGCCGACAGGCCGCCGCGCAGGTAATCGACGGCGGTTTCCAACAACACATCACGCCCCGAAAACAGCACCTCTTCGGTCATCGGCACGCGCAAGGTCGGGGCGACGCCCTTCCCCTCGATGTTGATTTCACCATCCGCGCCGAGGCTACGGCTGTTGGTGTAGTAAAATTCGGTGCCGTCCGGCATCGCGATGGGCACCACGCTACCGCCCAAGCCCGCAGTCGGGTAATGCCCGATAATCACGGCGCGGTCGTTGACGGTCATGGCATAGGCAAACGACTCGCACGCGCTGGCACAATCGGGGCTAATCAAGACCACCACCTCGCCATCATAGCGCAAGGCGGGGTCGGGCAAGATGAAGCGCTCCTCCAGCAACGGGTTGACCACGAACGAGTCACGCAGGGCGCTGTACTCGGCGCGGTTGCCGATGACATAGTCCTGATCGAAGAAATAGGCCGGGAGTTGATCGCCCAAGAAGCCCGAGCCACCCCCGTTTTGGCGGATGTCGAGGATAATCCCGCGCACCTCATCGGCTTTGGCCTGCAAGAGCGCGCGCTCCCACAGCGCCACCGTCAACGGCAAGTCATCGCTAAAGCTGGTGATGTCGATTTTGGCGTAACCGCTATCCAAGACGCTATAGCGCACCGGCAAGCCCGAAGAATCATCGTCTTCTTGGCTGAAAGCCGAGGCAAAAAAACCATCGGCGTCAAAGCGCAAGGTCAACGTCAACGCCTCGACCGTGCCGTCCGGTTTGCGGAACTCGACTAAGCGCCTCGCCCCTTCCTCGCCGCGCAACAAGAAGCGCACTTGTTCCAGCCGCAAGTTGTGCGGTGTGCTAAACGGGGCGGTATACGGCACGATGGCGCTGATGGCGTCACCCACCGCCACACCGTCGATGCTGACGACCTCCCAGCCCGCCGCGATGCCCGCTTGTGCCCCTGCCCCATCCGGCAAGGCACGCGCCACCATCACGCGCTGGTCATCCAGCTCGCGCAGCACCAGCCCAAGGCCGCCCGCCGCCGCCGCTTGAAAATCTTCCGA
>JALONY010000355.1 GCA_025454715.1 Anaerolineae bacterium | reverse complement strand
TCGGTGCTGGCCGCCGAGGGCTGTATGCGCGCCGCCGGTGCAGGCGGGCGTTTATCCCAAACGATTTCCCAACCTCGCACCAGTTTCTCCCGTAAGCCTTAGTTTATCCCAAATTTTATCCCAAGCCGTCCCCTCTGCGGCCTGCCCCACGTCCCGCTCTCCCACTGTTTGGGCTGAGGGGAGACGTGCCGGAGCGGTGGGCGCAGCGCGTTGCGCCCCTACACATCCCGACCTGTTGCAACTTACGCCTGATGTGACATGAGCTTGCCACCCCAACCAGCGGCCACCGCTCGCCCCTTGCCCCGCCCGTGGGCTGAGGGGCGTCGCCATACCCCCACACATCAGGGTTCACACACATATTGTGTTGTGCTATCCTGAACCGTATTGACCTATACTTACCCCACCCCTCGGTTGCCCAAAGGAGGACACCATGAAAACACCCTATACACCCCCGTCGTCCCCGCTGGCAGTGCCGAGGTCTTGCGCGCCTAACCCGATTACGCGCCCCACCCCTCGACAGCCTGCCCCCGCCGACAATCCCGCGACCACCCACACCAGAGCGTGCGGTGGCCGCGCTTCGTGCTGCATCGAGGATTTCCCCCATCGTGTTGTCCCCCCGTTTCAAGACGTTCGTCTCGTACTACACCCCCTATCGCGCCGTGTTCGCCCTGAGCATGGGCGCGGCCTTGCTGGGCGCGCTCATCGCCGTTTGCCTGCCGTTGGTCGCCCGTGACATCACCCAGAAAGCGCTTGCCGCCGCCCCGTTGGCCGATGTGCTGTCGGTCGGCGGGCTGATGCTGGCACTGATTGTGCTCTATGCGCTGTGCGATACCGTGATGGACTGGCACGGCCACCGCTTGGGCGCGCTCATCGAGGGCGACATGCGCGCCGACCTGTTCGCCCACTACCAAACCCTATCGTTTCGCTACTACGACGACCACAAGACCGGCGAGATGATGAGCCGCATCACCGGCGACTTGCTGGAGGTCTCGGAATTGTGCCACCACGGCCCCGAAGACCTCGCCATCGCCACGCTCAAGCTGGTCGGGGCGTTCGTGGTGTTGCTGGCCATCGACGTGCCGCTGGCGTTGCTGGTGTTGGCGTTCATGCCTTTCCTCTTGGCCTATGCGCTGGTGTTCTATCGCCGGATGGTCGCCGCGCTACGCCGCAGCCGCACCCGTATCGCCGAGGTCAACACGCACATCGAGGACAGCCTATCGGGCGTGCGGGTGGTGCAAGCCTTCACCAACGCCAGCGCCGAGCAAGCCCAGTTCGACCACTATAACCGGCGCTTCATCGACAGCCGCGTCGATGGCTACCGCAACGAGGCGCTGTACTGGGGCGGCATCGTGCTGTTCAGCGAGCTAATCTCGTTGTTGGTCGTGGTGGTCGGGGCGCTCCGCATCGCCAGCGGCGCGCTCTCGCCCGCCGACTTGGTCGCGTTCATCTTGTGCGTCGGCATCTTAATCGACCCGATCCGCCGTGCCGTCAACCTGACGCGCTTGTTGCAAGACGGCATCACCGGCTTCGAGCGCTTTATGGAGGTGATGGAGACCCCGCCCGACATCCAAGACTCGCCCAATGCCACCGACTTGGCGGGGGTGCGTGGCGAAATCCGCTTCGACGATGTGACCTTCCGCTATCGCAGTGAGCACCGCGACGTGCTCAGCCACCTCAACCTGACGATTGCGGCGGGCGAATACGTCGCATTGGTCGGGGCGTCGGGGGTGGGCAAGACCACCCTGTGCGCCCTGATACCGCGCTTTTACGAGGCGTCGTCGGGCGCGGTGCGGGTCGATGGGCACGATGTGCGCTCGGTCACGTTGCGCTCATTGCGCCAGCACATCGGCATCGTGCAACAAGACGTGTACCTGTTCAGCGGCACGGTGGCCGACAACATCGCCTATGGCAAGCCGGGCGCCAGCCGCGCCGAGGTCATCGAGGCCGCCCAAGCCGCCAACGCGCACGCCTTCATCATGGCACTGCCCGACGGCTACGACACCGACATCGGCCAACGCGGGGTCAAGCTGTCGGGCGGGCAAAAGCAACGCCTGAGCATCGCCCGCGCCTTTCTCAAGAACCCGCCTATCCTGATTTTCGACGAGGCGACCAGCAGCCTCGACTACGAGAGCGAGCAAGCCGTGCAGCAAGCGGTCGAGCGGCTGGCGCACGGGCGAACCCTGATCGTGATTGCCCACCGCCTCTCGACCATCCAACGCGCTCAGCGCATCCTCGTCCTGACCGAGGGCGGCATTGCCGAGCAAGGCACCCATGACGCCCTGATGCAGCGCGGCGGCGCTTACGCCAGCCTCTACAGAACACAAGCCACGATTTGACCCACCCCGCCCGCCCCTGAGCCGTTCGTGAAAGCCTGCACAAGTGTGCAGGCTTTTTGATATACTGGAGCCAGTGCGGTCGTCCACACCGGTGGCGCCGCCGAAAGGACGATGAACGATGGTCATTTTTTGGGCGCACGGTGCGTTGGGCGTGTTCGATGAACTCATCGCGCTGACGGTGGCGACTGCCTTTTTTGGGATGATGATTTACGCCTATATCCGCAGCCGCGCCCTCGACGACGGCGACCTGCCCGACGAGTCCGCGCCCGCCCCCGACCCGAACGTCACGCCCGAACCACCCGACGCCCCCGACCGCTTCAAGCTCGATTGACCCGCCACCATGTTGCGCCGCTTCTTCTCCCTGTTGCTCATCGCCGTCGCGCTCGCCCCGCTGACCGTCGCCCCTGTTGGAGCGCACGGCTTCTTGATTCGGGCGGTGCCGCCCGATGGCGCGGTGCTCGACCGTAGCCCTGCCCGCGCTCAATACTGGTTCAGCGAATCGCTCGAACCGGCCTTCAGCCGCATCACCGTGCGCGGCGCGGGCGGCGCGGTGGTGGCCGAGGCCGACGCCGACCCCGCCAACCCGTCGATTTTGGCGGTGCGCCTGCCGCCCGACCTGCCCGACGGCACGTACTTGGTCACGTTGCGGCTCGCCTTCGCCAGTGACGGGCACGTCATCGCCGAGAGCCGCTCGTTCAGCGTGGGCGAAGCCAGCGGCGTGGGCGGCACCGGCAGCACCGCCACCACCGACCCGCTCGAAATCGTGTGGCGGGCGGGCACGCTGGTCGGTCGGGCTGATGCTGTCGTTTGGGGTGGCCGTCTTGTACAACGGGGTGCTGTTGCCCGCGTGGGGCAGCAAAACGCACCGCTTGGGCGGCCTGCCGCCCCGCGTCATGCGCCGCTTGTGGCAGATGATGTGGCTGGGCTTGGGCATCACGTTGGCCGCGCAGGTCTTGGCCTTGCTCCAGCAATCCAGCGCGTTCTTCGGCGCAGACCTCGGCACGGTCATCGGCGACCGCCTGTGGGAGGTCGTCCGCACCAGCACGCGCTTCGGGCAGGTCTGGAACTTGCGCTTGTTGGTGTTGGTCGCGGTCGGCGGGGTGTTGCTGCTGGCCGTCTTCTACCGCGATGACCAACCGATTTGGGTGCGCGCCGCGTGGTCGGCGGCGGTGCCCGGGCTGGCGCTCGGCTTGGCCGCCAGCAGTATGATTAGCCACGCGCCCGGCAGCCGTACCGAGCCGTGGACGGCCTTGTTCCTCGACTGGGCACACGTGACCGCCGCAGGGTTTTGGGCGGGCGGCTTGGCGGGCTTGGCGTGGGTGTTGCCTGCCGCGCTTGCCCCGTTGACCGGCGAGGCGCGCCGGATGGCGTTGCTGGCCGCCTTGCGCCGCTACGCCCCTTGTGGGTGCGCCCCGACGACCTGACCACGACCGATTACGGCCTGACCTTGCTGGTCAAAAACGGGATGGTGCTGGCGATGCTGATGGTGGCCGCGCTGCACCACGCCGCCCTACATCCCCAACGCTGGGCGCGCCTCGCGCAGATGGCGCAACGGGCGGGCGGGTATGAGCGCACCGTGCCGCTGGCCGGGGTGCTGGGTGTCGCCATCGTGACCGGCGCGGGCTGGCTGACCGCGTTGCCGGTGCCGGTGCCGCCCGACGCCCTGACGGTCGCGCCCGCCGTGACCCAGACCACCACGGTCGGCGCGTATGACGTGACCTTGACCGCCTCGCCGGGCGGCACCGGCTTCAACACGTTCGATGTCGAGGTGAAGCAGGATGGCCAGCCGGTGGACGGCCTGACCGCCGCGATGGGCTTGGTCTACCCCGCGCTTGACCAGCACACCAGCCGCGCCCCGCTCGACCCGTTGGAGGCTGGCCTATACGAGACGGCCAACGCCGACATCACCCAAGCGGGGGCGTGGTGGGCGCTGATTGACCTGACCGCCCCCGACGGCCAAAGCGTGCGCGCCGCGTTCGCGCTCGACATCCGCGCCGAGAACACCGTCAGCCTGACCGTGCCGCTCAACGCGGTGCAGGTCGGTGCGCTGGTGCTGGCGACCGTGGCGGTCGGGTTTGCGGCGGCGAGGCCGTCACAGGCGCTCTATCGTCGGCTCGGCCTGACGCCGCAGGGCGGCCTGATGGTGTTGCTGGTGATGGTGCTGTCGGTCGGGGCGTTCGTGGTGGGCGTGGCCGAGGTCGCCCGCACCTCGCAACAATATGGCGCGGCCTTCAATAGCCCGCCCGAGGTGCCCAACCCAACCCTGCCGACCCAAGCATCCTTGGAGCGCGGCGCGCAACTGTTGGCCGAGACGTGCGCGTGGCTCCCCGACCTGCCGGGCTGGGGCGACTTGCGCGCCCGCCTGCCGCGCACCCGCGATGCAGAATTGTTCGCCTTCACCCGTGACGGCTTCCGTGGGCTGCC
>JALONY010000354.1 GCA_025454715.1 Anaerolineae bacterium | reverse complement strand
CCCGTCCAATTGTCGTAATCATCGACCAAGACCGGCTTTTGCGAGTCGAAGGCGCGCCACGTGATGAGCGCGTCCCCCCGCCTGACCGTGTCGCCTTGCAGGTACGGCTGATTGTCGGTGAAGGCGCGGATGGTCAATCCGTCACCGTCCAACAGGCGGATTTCGCCGAACGGCGCATCGAGCATCTCGGAGGCGTAGGCCGTGATGCTCTGAAGCAGACCGCTCAGGTCACGCCGGTTGAGCAGGTCAATCAAGATGGAATACAGCGCGTTGGTATAGCGGTCGGCGGGCCACGCCGCATCGACATCGTATTGATAGACTTGGTTCTGGGCGACGGCGGTGGCGCGTTGGGTGTCGCCTTCCACCGTCATCAGGTCTTTGCACAGCGAATAGCGCGTCTGACCGGTCGGGAAGTCGTCCAGTTGGCCATAAATCAGGTAGCCGTGCTTTTGGTAAAACGGCAAGGCCTGAAAGCTGAACGTCTCTAGGGCGATGTGCCGACACCCGCGCTCGACGGCCACTTGCTCGGCTTGCTTGAGCAAGCGGCTGCCCACCCCTTGCCCACGGTAGGCTTCCTCGACCCACACCGCCTCTATCATCAACCATCCCCACACACTCTCGCCCAACACCCCGCCGACGATTTGGCCGAACGCATCTTTAGCCACGATGTTCAGCGGCACGAGGTCGCGGTTGCCGGTCTGGGCTTGATTGTGAGCGAGCATACCGGCCTTGATGGCCGCCGCCCATTCGGGGATGGTCGTATCGCGGGTGTCGAGCTGAAGAGAGTCTATGGCGGTCATCAAACATCCTGAGGGATAAAACCGAGGCGGGGCATTCGCCCGTGACGAATACCCCGCTAGTGTGACACATCTTCGCCCCATCGGCCAATGAGTCGAATCGGCTATTTTGCCTTACTCGCGCTCCGCCCAGCTATCGTACTCCCCATACGGGTAAGGCCCTTCCATCCGGCTGACGTCCGTCAGGCGCTGGCGCTGCTCCGCCGAGAGCGCCCATCCGACCGCCCCGAGGTTGTCTTCGAGCTGCGCCAGCGTGCGCGCCCCCAAAATCGGCGCGGTGACCGCCGGGCGGTCTTTCAGCCAATTGAGTGCGACCTGCGCGGGTGTCTTGCCGACCTCGGCGGCCACCGCCAACAACATATCGACCACTTGCCACGTCCGCTCGGTGTTGTAGGCCGTCCACCGCTCCGACCAGCCATCCTTCTCGGCGTCGTGGATGCGCGTGCCCTCCGGCGCGCCGTCCATGCCGCGCCGCACCTTGCCGGTCAGCCAGCCGCCGCGCAACGGGCTCCACGGCAAGATGCCCAAGCCCTCGTTTTTGCACACCTCGGCCAATTCCCACTCGACCGACCGATCGAGCAGGTTGTACAGCGGCTGCAAGCTGACGTATTGGGCATAACCGCGCTGGTGTTGCAGGTCGAGCGCTTTTTGGAGTTGGTGCGGCTTGTAGTTGCTGACGCCCACATAGCGCACCTTGCCGGCCTGAACCAAGCGCTCCAGCGTGTACAGCGTCTCCTCGATGGGCGTGCCGTTGTCCCAGCAGTGCACCTGATACAGGTCGATATAATCGGTTTGTAGGCGGCGCAGGCTGTCGTCGATGCTGCGCAGGATGTGCGTGCGGCTCAGCCCTTGCTGGTTGGGCAACGCGCCCATCGTAAAGCGGACTTTGGTGGCAATCACCCAGCGCTCACGCACCTGATGGGTCAGCCACCGCCCGATGATTTCCTCGCTCAGGCCGTTGTTGTACACATCGGCGGTATCGATGAAGTTGCCGCCCGCCTCGCCAAAAATATCCATCATGCGGGCGCTGTCGGCCTCGCTGGTCTCGCGCCCGAAGGTCATCGCCCCGAGGCACAACTCGCTGACCTTAAAGCCACTGCGCCCTAAATATCGAAACTCCATCGTCATTCGTCTCCTATTGCACACGCAAACCCAAACATATCAGGGAACATCCCTTTGTCTCTCTACACCTAATGTGAAATGAGGTTGCCACCCAAACCAGTGACTACCTCTCGCCCATGCCCCGCCCGACGCTGAAGCATCGGGCTAAAGAAGAGCAAGCCTCTACGAGGCTGATGGCCGAGAGCGTGTGACAACCTGAACGCCCGCATCTGACAAAAAACCGTGACCCGATACGCCCCGTGGAAAGCTGCTTTACGCCAATATCCCAGCCCCTTGTGGGCTTGTTCTTCTATAGCTGGGTGCTTTAGCGCCCAGCGGCCACTCACGGCCAACGTCCCCAGAACGCGGGATATTGCATCGACCGACCATGTTTCATTCCACATTAGGCGTATCTCTATTATAGCCCCGCTCGTTGAGCCATATCACGCCCCGCGCACCGTCGGATTCTTACGCCCACCTGACGCCCGACCCATCACCGCCGCACGTCCCTAAACCCAGCACCACCGCACCCCATCCGCCCGCCCAAACAGCGGTATCATCATCATGAACGCCCACGCACCACGACGGGCATTCATTCATTTTCACACGCGCCTAGGAGTCACTACGCCCATGCACCCGCCTCGCCGCCTATTTTCAGTCCTAATCTTGGCCATTTGCCTATCGTTGAGCGTACCGGTCACGTTTGCCCAAGACTGCACCGACCTGCCCGACGCGGCCAGCTACGCCGACCGCGGTGCCATCGCCTATGAGCAAAAGCTATACGAAGACACACTCCTCGATTACACCTGCGCCATCGCGCTCGAAACCGACCCGCTCACGTTGGCCGGATACTACAACGAACGCGGCAGCGCGCATTATTGGCT
>JALONY010000353.1 GCA_025454715.1 Anaerolineae bacterium | reverse complement strand
CTGTCGGTGGCGGACTACGTGCGCCAGAGCATCGTCGAGCCCGGGGCGTTCTTGGTCGGCGGCTATCGCAACATCATGTATGGGCGCTATGGCCAAGACCTGACGCCGCAAGAGATTGAAGACCTCGTGGCCTACGTGCTGTCGTTGCCCTGACGCGCCCCACGGACGCACGCGCAAAAAACACCCCCGACCGGTATCCGGTCGGGGGTGTCGCGTTCGGTTGGTGGGGCTACTGCCCAGCCCACCGTCCGAGCGTCAATTACAACCGCGTCGATGACGTGGATGACACCGTTGGTGGCGTAGATGTCGGTGGCGACGACGTTCACGGCTTCGTTGATGACCACACCACCATCGACCACGGCGATGTCGAGGATGCCGTTGAAGGTGGCGATGCTGAAGCCTTCTTCACCGGCGACGGCGACCACGGTGGCGGCGTCAAAGCTGCCCGGGACGACGTGGTAGGCCAGAACGGCGTTCAGCAGCTCGGTGTCGGCCAAAACGTCCTCAGCGGTCACACCCAAGGCCTCGAGCAAGGCGGCGAAGGCGGCATCGGTCGGGGCGAACACGGTGAAGGGGCCATCGTTGGTCAGCATGTCGGCGATGCTGGGGTCAGCGGCCAACACGGCGGCCAGCAAGACGGTGAACTCGGGGGCGTCAGCCGACTCGGCGGCGGCGATGACGGTCTCGGCGATCGAGAGGGTCGGCTCTTCCATCTCCATCATTTCGCCTTCCATCTCCTCGCCAGCGGCGGGGACGAGCACGGCGTCGATGACGTGGACAACACCGTTCGAGGCCAAGACATCGGCGGCCACGACGTTCGACTCGTTGACCATGACGCCACCCTCTTCGGTGACGGTGACGGCCAGCGCGCCATTCTTCAGGAAGGTGCCAATCAGGGCGCCATCAGCACCGACGACGGCCTCGGCATCGAAAATGCCCGGGACGACGTGGTAGGCCAGCACGCTGTTGAGCAGCTCGGTGTTGGCGAGGACTTCTTCAGCGGTCGCACCCAAGGCCTCGAGCAAGGCGACGAACGCGGCGTCGGTCGGGGCGAACACGGTGATGCCGGCTTCGGGGTCAGCGACCAACTCGAGGAAGGCGGGGTCAGCAGCGCCCAGCGCGGCCAACAGCACGGTGAACTCAGGCGCTTCGCCCTCGGTCGAGGCGACGACGATGTCGGCGATGGTCGGGAGATCATCACCGTGGTTATCGGCGAAGCTGGGGACGATGGCGACGAAGGCCATCACCGCGATGAGCAGGGCAATACGAAGGGTACGCATGGGTTTCTCCTAAAACGAACTTTGGTTGGAAAAGGTGCTTTGGTGCACGTCCACCATCATCGGTTAACGACATGAGTGGTTTGGTAATGCCATCTGAGCCGTGGTGTAGCGTCTGTGTAATGCCAACCTAAAGACTTTAGAGGATTTGTTAAGTGGATACATCTAAATAGCGGTCGTTTGACGTATGCTGTATCCTTACGTCACACAGCCTTGTTTTCTCGCCTCATCAGAGGAGCAACCACCCATGCGAATCCGCGTCCTCGGCGGTCAGGCGCTCACGGGGGAGTATCGCCCGTCCGGCAATACCAACGCCGCCGCGGCCTGCTTGGCCGCCGCCCTGCTGACCGATCAACCGGTCACGCTCGGCAACCTGCCCGACACCCTGACCGTCCGAACCCTGCTCGACCTGACGAGGTGGCTGGGGGCACAGCCCAGCGGGGGCGCGCACGGTGCGCCGCTGGAGCTCATCACCGACACCGTGCGCCAGCGCAGCCTGACGCCTGAGCACACCGGCGGCCTCGTCGGGGGGGTGCTGTTCGCCGCCCCGATTTTGGCGCGGCGCGGGGTGGTGCACATCGGCCTCGATTTCCCGCTCAGCCGCATCCGCACCCACCTCGAAGCCCTGCGTGACCTCGGGCAAAACGTGACCACCCGTGCGGGCATGGTCGAGGTCGGGGCGGCGCGCTGGGAGCGCAAGGACATCTTGCTCTCGCAGGCCAGCGTGACGGCCACCGGCCTCGTCCTGATGCTGGCCGCTGCCCTCGGGCGCGAGACCATCGTCCGCAATGCGGCCTGTGAGCCGCACGTTCAGGCGTTGGCGCACCTGCTCAACGGCATGGGCGCACGCATCGACGGCATCGGCTCCAATGTGTTGACCGTGGTCGGCACGCCCCAATTCACCGGCGCGCACGTCACGTTGCCCACCGACCACATCGAGGCGGCCAGCGCCGCCGCCATCCTCGCCCTGACCGGCGGGCGTGGCGCGGTCAGCGGCGTCAACCGCGCCGACCTGCGCGGCATTGCGCGGGTGTATCGGCGGCTGGGGGTCACGCTCGACCTCGATGAGCGTGAGGGCGTGTTCGTCCCGCGCCAAGAGTCGCTGGATGTGCCGCAGGCCGAGGAAGACGCCGATATACCGGTCGAGTCGGCACCGTGGCCGGGCTTCCCGTCCGACCTGTTGCCGATGGCCGCGCTGATGGCCACGCAGGTGCGCGGCACCACCTTGATTCATGAGCGCATGTTCGCCAACCGCTTGCTGTTCATCGACAAGCTGAAAGGGATGGGCGCGCAAATCGTGCTGTGCGACCCGCACCGCGCCCTCGTCATGGGGCGCACGCCGCTGTTGCCGACCTACCTCGACACGCCGGATGTGCGGGTCGGGCTGACCTTGTTGGCCGCCGCGTTGATGGCCAACGGCGAGACGGTCATCGACGAGGCCGAGGCGCTCACGCAAACCTTCGCCAACGTCTTCGACAAATTGCGCGCCCTCGGCGCGGTCATCGAGGAGGTGCGCGCATGAGCGAGCGGGTGCAGGCTCACGGCCTGAGCGTCCATCACCGCGTGATGGGCGCAGCCGACGGCGCGCCGCTCATCTTGCTGCACGGCTGGGGCGCGTCGTCCGAGCTGTTGACGCCACTGGGCGAGCGGTTGGCGCGGCGCGGGGTGCGCGCCTTCATGCCCGACCTGCCCGGCTTCGGGCAGACCCCGCCCCCGCCCGAGCCGTGGGACGTGTTCGCTTATGCGCGCTTCGCGTTGGCCTATGCCGACGC
>JALONY010000352.1 GCA_025454715.1 Anaerolineae bacterium | reverse complement strand
GGCGCGAGGCTGAAGACGTAAGCCGCGCCACTGTTGGCGATGCTGTTGGCATCGTGCAACGGCGCGCCGACGACGTACAAGCCGTTGTTCTGCGCCACCGCCGAGCCATATTCGTCGAGGGTAGCCAAGTCGCTGGGCTGCAACGGGCCTTGCTCCGTCCAGTTGCCCGCGCTGAAGCCATACACGTGCGCCAGACCGGCACGGGCTGCCGTAGCAACCGAGCCGATGACCAGCGAGTTCCCTTGCAAGTTGACGGCGAAGCCGAACTGGCCTGCGCTGCCGCTGGCCGTGGGCAAGGTGGTGGCGGTGCTATAGCCACTGCCGCTGAACACGACGACGCGCCCACTCGGGGCGGCGCTAGCGGTCGGCGCACCGACGGCCACCCGCCCATTGTCGATCGAGACCGAGTAACCGAAGTAACGGTTGCTGCCCGGGTTCGGGTCAACCAGCGTGGTGATGGTCGAGAACGTGGCACCGGAGGCGACGTAGGCCGCGCCTTGGCTGCTGTTTTCGTTGTACGCACCAATCGCGATGACTTCATCGTTGGCCGTCCCGGGGGCGGGGTCGAACACCGAGACGCTGAAGCCCGTATCACTGCTCACCGACGCGGCGGCGATGTCGATGGTGATGGGGCTGGCGAAGCTGCTGAAGTTGCGGTAAGCGTAAGCGCGGCCACGGTTGCCGTTTTCGCCCGTGGCGCCCACCACCAGCACGTCCCCCTGATAATCGAGGCTCGTGCCGAAGAAGCCGTTGGTGGTTGGGTTGGGCGATTGAATCTGCGCCATTTGGCGCCACACACTGCCGCTCAGCTCATAGACATAGAACGAACCGGCGTTGCTGGTGGCGGTCGGGAAGCCATCGGTGCCGGGCGCGCCGACGATGATGCGCGTGCCGAAAATCGCGACCGATCTGCCGAAGAAGTCACCCGCTTGGCTGTACAAGCCGGTCAGGCGGCTGTGGGGCGTCCACACCCCCGATATGTTGCGATAGACGTACACCGCACCGGCGTCCATACCGCGCTGGGCATCGCCTTGGACGCCGACGACCAGCCAATCGCTGGTCATATCGACACTCAGGGCAAAGGTCTGTCCTGTCGCGGTGTTGGGCAGGTCGAAGCGTGCGATGACGGTGCTATCGGTGTCCTTCGCCCACGTGACGCCGGGCTTTTCCAGCGTCTCGACCACGCCCGCACGCGGCGCGCCGGGCGGCAGGTTCAGGGCGTCCTCGCGAGAGGCGGGCGCGCCGATGACGGCCACCGCGCCCGAAATATCGACCGAATAGCCGTAGAAATAGTTCGCGAACGCGCCGGTCTGGGCGATGTTGAGGGTGTTGGTCACCCACGCCCCGCCGCTGAAGCTGAAGGTGTTGACCGAGCCGGTGTTGGGCTGGCTCGTAATCGTGCGGGTCGGGCGGCCTGCCAGCGCATCGGCGTTTTCCAAGGCGACGCTGTAGCCGAGTTGCTCGTTGGCCTCCGCGCCAGCGAACTGGCTGACGGCGGTGCCGTCCCCGAAGAACGTCACACGCCCGGCATCGACGAGGACGGTATCATCGAACAACGGCGAACCGACCATGCTGCGGCTGGCGCTGTCCGCCGTGCCGAGAACGCTGTCCCAGACGCCGACCGACTGGCCGAACACCTGCCCGGGTTGCCCGCTACTGGGTGAAAGCGTGTGCTTGATACCCCAGTTGTTGGCACCGCCGAGGTCTTGGCGGTAGACGTAAGCTTGGCCGGTCTGCAAGCTGGACGCATTCAAGGCTTGCGGCGCACCGACGATCAGGTACTCGCCGTGCACGTCCACCGACGTACCGAACGACGAGCCAGCATCACCGGTCTTGGATGTGGCCACTTGCCCCCAAGCATTGGTGCCGCCGACGTTGCGGCCTTGGATGCTGACCAAGCCCCCATCACTCGCGCCATCGTTGGGCGCGCCCACGGCGGCGATGTCGGCAAACAAAGCGACCGACGCCCCGAAGTGGGCGTCGGTCTCTGCGTTACCGGTGACGGATGCGGTAGTGAAGCTCAGGGTCGCGCTGGCGTTGGTATCGCTGTAGATGAACGCCCGCCCTTGGTTGGTGGCCGAGGCGTCTTGCAGCGGCGCACCGACGATGATGGTGACGAGGCCACCGGCCTCGTAGATGTCTACCGCCGCGCCGAATTGTGCGCCAGCTTGTGGCGTGGGAGCGCTCAGGACGGTGCGATACGCCCACGTGCCGCTCACCCGCTCATAAACGTAGACTGTGCCCACACCGTCATTGTCGTTGGGCGCACCGACGGCCATCCAGTTGCCCGAGACGGCAACCGCTTGGCCGAACTCCAAATCGGGCACGTTGGCCGGTGAGTCGGTGGTGAAATCGGCGGATGTCAGTTTTTGGTCGAGGGCATAACTGGCCGCCGACACGCTGCCGACCGAGGCCAGCAACATGCTGATAACCACTATGAAAGGGACTAATAATCGGGGAGTTCTAGGGCGCATAGAGACCTCTGCACTCGTTAGGGTATGGGGCAGTAGCGATCAGGCGACGGCTATAGATAAAGAAGGGATGAAGGCGGTATCAAGAAGAGGTGACCCGATTCCCATGACGAATGGGGGATGGTCATGATGAGGCCGCACGCGCAGATTCGCCACTGGGCGCTAACGTCATTATAACGCAAATCACAAAGTAGCAAGCCGTTTTAACCATTTTGCCCTGAACTAGTTTTATAGACTATCTCGTTTATTTTGTCGGAAAAAAAGGAGGGAGCGGTGTTTTTGCGCGCTATTTTACATAATCAAATATAACGAATG
>JALONY010000017.1 GCA_025454715.1 Anaerolineae bacterium | reverse complement strand
GAGGTGATTTGGGCGATTAGGCGGCGCACCGCGAACACCCGCCCCTGCACGTCCGGCGCGACCTTGGCTTGCCAAATCGCTTGGTTGGAGCCGTTGAGCAACGGTATCCAAAACGACGACATGAACATGCCGAACGCCCACCCGATCGGCACCTGCGCCACGCCCAAAATCAGCGTACCCAGCACCCCCTCGAGGAACATCCCGCCCAGCACGCCGTACACGCGCCGCTTGGGGCCGCCCCACGTGCTCATCAACACCCCGCCCAGCAGGCCGCCAATCGCCCCGATGCCTTGTAAGGTGCTGACGAGGACTTTATCGCCGCTGGCCAGCGCCGCAACGCTCGGGTCTGCCGTGCGCGACAGCAGCATCGGCGTCGCCACCGTAAACGCGAACGTGCCGAACAGGTTGATGAAGAAAAAGACCATCTGGAGGCCGAACAAGCTCGGGCGGCTGAAGATATAACGGAAGCCGTACAATACCTCGGTCACGAAGCTCCCAGAGCGGCTCTTGCGCCCCTCATCGGTCACGACCGGCTGTGGGATGTGCACGATGAACAGCGTCCCGATGGCGACCGTGAACGTGACGACATCCAGCAGCAACACGCCCTGCAAGCCGATGGCGGTATACAGCAACGCGCCCAACACCGGCGACAAGATGCCAGAGGCGGTCTCGGTCACGCTTTGCAGGCCGTGCGCCCGCCCATAATGGCGCTTGTCGAGCATGGTCGAGATGGCCGCCGAATACGCTGGCCACTGGAACGACTCGAACGAGGCCGCCACGAACAGCGCCAGATACACGTGCCAGAGTTCCAGCCGGTCTTGGCCAGCCAGCACCGTAATCAGCAACAGCCCGACCGTGGACAAGCCCGCCGCGAGGTCGGAAATCATCATGGCGAACTTACGGTTCCAGCGGTCAACCAACGCACCGGCAATCGGGCCGAAAATCACGATTGGCGCAAAGCCGAAAAAACCGGCCAACGCCAGCGAGGTCGCCTCGCCGGTCTTGTCCCACGCCCAAAAGGTCAGGGCGACGCGGGTCATGCTGGTGCCGAACAGTGAGACGAACTGGCCGAACTGCACCAGCAAAAAGGCGCGCATCCCGTGGATGCCCCGCGGCGATGGTGTTTGGCTCATGACGAATCCCCCCCGTCAGTGTGCGTTTGGATGATGCGATAAAACAGCGTGCGACGCTTAGCGCACCGTCTCGGTAATGCGGATTTGGCCGCGTGGGGCGATGACCGCATAGCGCAATTTGACCGCCTCGGCGTCGTAATCGCGGCTCTCCAGCACATCGCCGACCAAGTAGTTGTAGACGCGCTCGTCGTATTGCGGCAACAGCGCGCTCCCCGCTCGGTCGAGTTCAAAACGAGCCCCGACATCGTCGGGCACGCTGATGGTGATGCCGCCATCGCGGACGATTAAGGTGCCGTTGGCGGGCGCGTCGGCCTGCGAGGCCGATTGCGGCTGATAGCTGGGCAACGTCACGATGGCGTCGCCGCGCAACAGGTCGAGGTTGAGCCGCTCCAGTTGCGCGCCGTCGAGATTGAGCACCACCGTGCCCTGCGCCGCTTGCAGCGCGAGGTCGAGGCCGACCCCCGCGGGCACCCGCAAGGTCAACACCCCGCGCCCGACCGCTTCCAGCCGCTGGATGGCGTTGGGCTGCACCTCGCGCAACGTCAGGGTCGCCAGCGCCCCCGCCGCTTGCACGTCAGCGGTCAACAAGCTCTCGGTGCTGCCGACGAACTCACCGACCACGGCGCGCCCGACCGTCTCGTCCAGCGTGATTTGCACGTCGGTGGCCAACGTCCCGAGGTCGATCGTGACCAACGTCACGTCGGCGTCCAGCGGCACGTTGACCGGCACGCGCTGGTCGGTGCGCGCCTCGCCCGCCCGTGACGAATAGGCCACCAAAGCGACGTTGACCACCACCGCGCCCGTCAGCACCAGCGCGATGGCACCGCTGAACGGCAACCGCCCACGCAACAATGCCCCCAGCCCAACCGCAATCAACACGGCGGGCAGGCCGCCCCGCACGATCACATCGGCGAGGCCGGGCGGGAACACGCCCAACGTCAAGCCCAGCCACAGCGCGCCAGCCACCACGGCCAACACGCCCCACAACCCATTCCGACGTATCGCCATGCTACGAAGCCCTCATCTGGCGCAGCAAGAACACCCCGCCCATCACCAGCGCCAACACCGGCCAATAAATACTCTGGCCATCCGGCGCGAGGCGTAGCACCGAGGCTTGCTCGGCCACCCACAGCCCGATGAGCCCGACCATGAGCAGCACCGCCATCAATGCGCTGCCCGCGCCCCCGCGCCGCTGGGCGGGCGAGGCCTGCGGCAACACCCACCACAACGCCACGTATAGCGCAGCCACGAGGCCGGTGGTCAGCACCGCGCCGACGGCGAAGGCGACGCGCACCACCCACCCGTTGAGGCGCACGCTGGCGGCCAAGCCGCCGCACACCCCGCCCAACACCCGATCCGAAAAGCTCCGAGTCACACGCTATCCCTCAATACGCACACCCGATGCAAAATGTTCAAAAAAACCGCCCCGCTCATGGGAGGAAGCGCACCACGGCGCGCAATTGCCCCAGCTCCAGCTCGTCCCCGTCGCGCAGGCGCACCGCCGAGTCGGGGCGCAAGCCCACCCCGTTCAGGCGCGTGCCGTTGGTGCTGGCGAGGTCGCGGATGTATAAATCGCCGTGCTGCACGTGTATCTCGGCATGGCGGCGGCTGACGCCCAACTGCTCCGCCCCATAGCGGCTCAGGTCGATGGCCAGCACCTCGTCCGAGGCCACACGCCGCCCAATCACCATATCGAGGTGCACCGTGACCAGCAAGCGCCGCTCGCCGATGCGAAACTCGAGGCGCGCCGGAGGCGGCAGCGCACCCGCGACAGATTGCGACTCATTCATACTAGGCACCGCCCCCACGCCAAACACGTCATCCGTGCCATAAGTGTGCGCAGGTTTGCGCGTTTGTGCAAGCGCTAACGCGGCGGCTTCAGCGGGCACGATTCCGACGGGGCGGGCATCTCGTTGGTCTCGGCCAGCCGCTCCAGCCCCGCACGGTCGATGATGAAGAACTCGCGCCCGCGCTTGGCCAACAACTGCGCGTTAATCAGGCCGCGCAACGCCCGCCCGACCACCTCGCGGGTGGTGCCCAAAATCGAGGCGATGTCCTCTTGCGACAAGCGCGAGGGTGCCTCGGCAATCTGCCCGGCATACGAGGTGGCCTCGTGCAGGAACAGCTTGGCCAAGCGCGATGGGATACTGCGGAAGGTCATGTCTTCGAGGCGCTCGATGTACTCGCGGTTGACCTGCGCCAGCGCTTGTAAGGTCGAGGCCATCAGGCTCGGCTCACGCGCCAGCAACGCCACCATGGCCGTGTGCCCGACCACCGCCGCCCGCACCTGCGTCACGGCGGTGGCGTTATACGGGTTGCGCTGCCCATCGACCGCCGCCACCTCGTTGAAGGAGCTGACCGGGCGCAACAGGTTCAGGGTGTGGGGGCGGCCTTCTGGGCTGATGCGGTAAATCCGCACCAAGCCCTCGGTCACGATGTGAAAGCCCGCGCTGGGTTCCCCCTCGGTGAAGATGGTCGCGCCCGCTTGATATGCCCGCACGTGCGCGCAATCGTGGATGAGCGTCAGCACGCGCTCGCCCACGCCCTTGAAACACGGCACACTGCCCCACGCCACTCCGTCATCGTTCATGCGCGCCCGCCTCTCCCACCACCTGCCTAGCGCGGCAACACCACGGCCAGCAGCAAAAGCACCCCGAACGAGGCCGCCGCCAGCAAGCCCATCGAGCGCAGGTCACGCAGCACGAAGCCATATTGGTCGTGTAGCTCTTGTTCGGTCACGGTCTTGGTCGGGTTGGCCAGCAATTCGGCCACCTCATACGGCGTCAGGGCGCGCTTGCGCGCATCGGCATTGCGGGCGCGCAGGCGTGCCGCCGTCGAGGTGCGCCCAGCGCGGTTGGTCGCCGGCCTCGGGCGCGGCGCGGCGCTGATGGCCGATTCTTGCGGCTCGGGCTCTGGCTCGGCCTCGGGCGTCTCGTCCGCCTCGACCTCCTCGAAGGCTTGGCGGCGGGCGCGGTCGAGCAATTCTTGGTTCAGGCGCTGGCTACGCGCCTTACGCTTCGACGACATGGGTGGGGTTCCTGCTTTCCGGTCAGGCGCTCTCGCCGCTGACCAATTCGGCAAACACGATGTAGCGCTTATCGTTGACGCGGTAAGGATAACAGCTAATCAGCGTGGCGGTAGGACGACCTTGATCGGCCATCACGTATACATCGGTCGGGTTGACGATGTCGGTGGCGGTCACGCGGTAGGTGTAGGTGCGGTTGCGGGTCTGGATATAGAACTCGTCGCCCACCTGCATCTGATCGAGGTTCTTGAACAACTCGCCGTACACGTCGTTGTGCGCCGCCAGCACCACGTTGCCGGTCGGGGCACCGGGGAGCGCACCGTTCAGGACTTGCCCGACGCCTTCCTTCAGCGCCTCGGCGTCGGTGCCTTGCACGATGCTTTGCTCCAACCCCAGCCGCGGGATGCTGACGTAGAGGGCGGTCTCGTCGGTCTGTGGCGGGCGGATGACGTTGGCCAGCAAGAACTGATCGACCACCTGCTGGCGCACCGCGCTTTGCAGGTGCGCGGGCACCTCGTCGATGAACTCGTCGAGGTTGAAGCTGATGGTGTTGTCGGGGTTGATGATGTGGCCGCCCGGCAACACGAAATCTTCCAATTTGACGGTCAGGAGCGAGGTCGGCTCTGGGGTCGGGATACCGGCGAGGCGCGCTTCGTTGGCCTCGCGCTGGGCGTTGGCCGTCTCGCGCTCCAGCGTGCTAACGGCGTTGAACAACACCGCGCCGATGGCCACCAACCCGACCACCGCCAGCACCTCGACACTGGTCAGCACGCGGTTGATGAACGAGCGGCGGGCGGCGCGCACCTGTGGGCTGGCCACCGGCGTGGGGGCGGGCGCATCGTCCTCGAAAGCGGGTGAGGCGTTGCGCGCTGGGGATGGCGATACGGGCACAACCGGCTGTACCGGCAGTGGGCGCGGCGCAACCGCCGTGGCGGCGACCGGCGCAGGCTGTGGGCTGGGCGCGGCGGGTTCCGGCGCGTCCATCACCCGACCGGTCTGGCGCATCCGCTCGAGGCGCTGTTGGCGTTGCTCGCGCTTGCGGATGGCGAGGATTCGTTCCAGTTCTTCGATGCTGAGCTCATCGACGGGGCGTTTGTCGCGCATGGCCTCGGCAGATTGTTTAAGTTTTCACGAACCTTGATTATACCCCACTGGGGCGGCACAGGCCAACGTCCTGCACCGCCCCGCACGGGTGGCGGTGGTTAGAAGTAACTGCTGATGATGTTCAGCACGTTCAGGATGTTCCCCGGGTCGCCCGAGGTCACTTGGGTGGCGCTGGCGCGGGCGATGGCGTTGAGGGATTGGGTGTCGGCGTCACTGCCATAGGCCACCGGGATGATGATGATCGGGTTGCGCGATTCACGAGTCGCCAGCACCGCCGCCGTCACCTCGTTGAGCGTCACGTCGTTGGCGCGGCTCTCGTCTTGGTTGCTGTTGTCGCGCCCGTCGCTGAGCACGACGATGGCGCGGATGCGGTCTTCGTCCTCGGTCTCGTTCATCAGGGCGATGGCTTGCTCCAACGCCCAGTACAGCGAGGTGCCGCCCTCCGTCCGCAAGCGCGAGACGGCGTTGATCAGGTCGGCCTTGTTGGTCTCCAGTTGCCCCATCGGCACCACCGTCCGCACCTCGTCGCTGAAGACCATCAACCCGACGCGGTTCTCGGTGCCGATGGCCTCGATGAAGGCTTGGGCGGCCTCACGCGCTTGATCGATTTTGTCGTCCTCTTCCATCGAGCCCGAAATATCGACCACCAACAGCACGTCGGCTTGCTTCTTGACGTATGCCCAGCTTTGCTGAATCTCGGCGATGACCTGCGGGGCGGGCACGTCCAGCACGCGGGTCGGCCCCTCGACCGTCACGCCGTTTTCCGGCACGAACGGGTAATCGAGGGCGATGTTGGGGTTGGCGGGGCGGAAGCCGGCCTCCATGAAGCGGCGTTGCACGCTCTCGGTCAGCAGGTAATCGGTGAAGACGCGGGCGGCCTCGCGTTGCTCCGGGGTCACCCAGTCGGCGTTGACGATGGCCATCGGGTGCTCATGCCAGAACGTGCCCTCTTTGGGGTAGAGCGCCACCAAGCGCTCAGGCGGCTGGTAGGGGGTCTTGCCGAGGTTGATGGCCAGCAGGTCGTTCTCTTCCAAGGCCACGAAGTCGAGGTATTCGGGGCCTTGCGAGATGTAATTGCGGAACTCGGTGGTACGTTGCGAGTAGTGGCGGATGAGTTGCTCGATGTCGCGCACGCCGTCTTGCACGGCGGGGTCACGCACCACGTCCAACGTCAGCGGCTGGGTGATGTCGTAGCCGTTGGCTTGCGCCGCGGCGTAAAACTCCGAAATCAGGGTCGAGAGCGCGGTGGAGCTGATGAACGGGTCGGTGTGGCCATAAAACACGGTCGGGCGGGCGTTGGTCAGGCCGAAGTCGCGCCAGCCGTTGGGCGAGTTGAGCACCATCAGCAACTCTTCCCAGCCGACTTCCTCGACCCCCAGCGTGTCTTGGATGGCGCGCAGGCGGCTCTCCCAAATCGCCATCACCACCGGCGCGTAGGCGCTGGCGCGGGTGTTGGCGAGGTCGAACAACTGCCGCCCGCTTTGCAGGTTGGCCAGTGCCAGCCAGTGGCTGACCGACGGGATGAACAAGGTCGGGCGCTCGACGTTTTGGTTGTTGAAGTTGAGCGCGGCGTTGACGATGCCCTGCATGACCGTGCCGGACGACCCATCGCGACCGGTCACGACGATGGCCTTATCGCCCTCGGCCAAGGGCTGGCCGGTGACGGGGTTGCGCCCCTCGGCATAGGCCGCGTTGAACTCGGCAATCACCACCGGCAGCAAGTCGGCTTGCCCCGGGTTAATCTCTTTGAACTCCGGCGCGTAAATCACGCTGATTTGCACCTGCTCGCGGGCGGGGCCCGTGTCGCACGCGGTCAGCATCAGCGCCATCATCAGCGCCAAGACGGCGAACAAGCGGTTTCGGTAGGTGGTCATCGGTGGTTCCCCCAAAAACATCGGACGAGACGAGTGGTCAGCGCTGGGCGTTGGACGCCCATGCCGCAAACGAGTTCAAAGCGCTACGGTTGGGCGGCAACGTGACGGCGCGCATCGGCGATAAGGCCGCGGCGATGCCGTACTGCGCCCCTTGCGAAAACAGCGGGTGGTCGGCGGGCGGCTCACTCTTGGCGGGGCGTAGCCCAAAGCCCATGGCGTTGTTCTGCTGGTCGGGCGTCTGCAAATACTCGGCGAACAAGCGCACCGCCTCGCGCTCCTCGGCGGTCTGGGTGGTGCTCTCGAGCCCATACATCGGGAAATCGAACACCACCAACCACTCGGGATAGCCGAAGCGCGGGGTGCTGCCCGCCAACACCCCCAATTGGCTGAGCCACTGATTTTCGGCGGCCATGCCCGCGGCGTAGGTGCTGCCGGTCGTGCCGCTCATGGTCAGGGCGGGGTCAGCGCCCACGGTCGTATAATTGGGCACCGCATCGACCACGGGCAACAAGAAAGCGCGGGCAGGGTCGCCCAGCGCATCGGCCTCCAACACCCCCCGCTCGGCAAACTGCGCCACGCCCGAGACCAGCGCGGCGAAGCCTTGCACGGTGGTATCGGCAGCGGGCAAGGCGAGGTCGTGCCCCGCCTCGGCAGCGGCGCGCACGCCCGCCCACGTCACCTCGGGCACGCGGCTGGCGGCGCTTTGGCGGCTCATCCAGACCATCGTCGAGCGCGCCAGCGACTCCGACAGGGTGCGCTTGGTCACCCCTGCCCCGACCGAGGACGACGACGACACCACCCCCGACCATGCCGCCACCCACCCATCGGGGTGGTTGGCTTGCGTCCAGCCTTGTTGACCGGCAAAGGCGGTCATGTCGCCCAGCGTCTGCACCGTCACGCGCACCCGCTGCCCGACCCCCACCGAGACCCCTTGCTCGTTGAAGCGTGCGGCGGCATCGCGCACCCAGCGCTCGGCCAGCGGGTCGGTCACCACCACCACCTCGAGGGCGGGCTGTGCCCGAAAGACCTGCGTCAGCGCGACGATGGCCGCAGCCACCCCCACGAACAGCACGATAAAAATGGTTCCTCGCCGCATGACAGCCCCTTTTTACGCCCACCCATCACGCTACCAGACCTTACGCAACGGCGCACCTTTGGGGTGCACCCCCGCGCACGATACCCCGATATTTGGGGCGTCGGTTTGGGGATGAGCAAAGTTACAGTATAATCCATACAACACAAAGAGTACCCCAAGAGGAGGCCTCGTGTCTATCTTCCCGAATAACAATAACAACCGTGGTGGGTCGGCTTCGCCGATCCAAAGCCCGTTCGGCGGCAACGACTACGCCGTCGGTGCTGCGCCCGGGCTGGCCGTCAACATGAACGCGGTCATGCGCTTGGTGTACGTCTGGATGGGTTTGGGCTTGCTGGTCACCACCATCACCGCCCTGTTCATCAGCAACACCCCGGCGCTGGTCGAGGCCATCTTCGCCAACAGCGGCCTCTTGATTGGCATCGTCATCGCCCAATTCGGCCTCGTCATCGCCCTGAGCTGGGCCATCAACAAGATTTCGCCCTCGGTGGCGGGCATCATGTTCTTGGTCTACTCGGCCACCATGGGCGTCACCATCTCGTTGATGATGCTGGTCTACACCGGCGCATCGGTCGTGATGGCCTTCGGCACCACCGCCGCCGTGTTCGGTGCCATGACCATCTTCGCCTTCACCACCAAGATGGACTTGACCAAGTGGCGCACGTTCTTGTTCATGGGGCTGATTGGCCTCATCATCGCCACCTTGCTCAACGCCTTCATCTTCCGCAGCAGCGGTTTCGATTTGATGTTGTCGTACTTCGGCGTGTTGCTGTTCACCGGCCTGACCGCCTACGACACCTACCGCATCAAGACAATGGCCGAGTCGCCCGAGCTGGCCGCCGCTGGCGGTGACGCCGTGCTCAAGCTGAGCATCATCGGCGCGCTGACGCTGTACCTCGACTTCATCAACCTGTTCCTGTTCCTGCTGCGTATCCTCGGCGTCCGCCGCGAATAAGCCTCACCCAAAGCACGGTCTTTCATGGGTCAACCCATCCCGAATCCTAGCCCGCAGGCCGGTCTCCGTGCCCTGCGGGCTATTTTGCAAAACCGATCGGTCGTGCCCGCCCTCAGCGTCTTCCACGCCGAGATGGGCGACATCTTCCGGCTCAACGCCCTGACCTTCAGCGCCGTGATGCTGGCCGGCCCCGAGGCCGGTCGGCTGTTGCTGACCGACCGGCGCGACGATTTCATCTGGCGGCTCGAGACCGACCCGCTCACCGACCTGTTGGTGCACAGCGTGCTGGTCGAGGACGGGCAAACCCACGACGACATGCGCGACAAGCTCTCGCCCGCGCTGCACAAGCGCATGATGGCGCGCTACGCCGCCGGTATGGTCGCCCGCACCGACCAAATCATCGACACGTGGCAGGACGGCCAGCGCCTCGATATGCTGGTCGAGGCGCGCAAGGTGGCCTTGCTCATCCTGATGGACTCGCTGTTCGACGAGGACTATACCCCCGAACTGCGCCGCCTGTGGGACTCGGTGATTTACCTGATTGGCTACATCTCGCCCGGCCTGTGGATGTTCTGGCGCGGGGTGCCCCGCCCGGGTTACGCCAAATATCGCGCCCAGATGGACGAGTACCTGTACCGCATCATCGACCTCAAGCGCCAGCACCTCGCCAACACCCCCGACCCCGAGTCGCTGGACATGGTCTCCTACCTCATCTGGAGCGGGATGCCCCGCGAGCGCATCCGCGATCAGATGATGACCATGCTGATTGCTGGCCACGACACCAGCACCGCGCAAATGGCGTGGACGATGTACCTGCTGGGGCAACACCCCGAGGCGTTGGCGGCAGCCCAAGCCGAGGTCGATGCGGTCTTGGCCGGTGCCCCGCCCGACGCCGAGAACACTCGCGACCTCGTGTGGTGCGAGCAGTGCATCAAGGAGACGTTGCGCCTCTACCCGCCCATCCACATCGGCAGCCGCACCGCCCTCCATCCGGTCGAGTTCAACGGTCACGACATCCCGCAGGGTGCCCGCGTGCTGTATTCGATTTACCTGACGCACCGCCACCCCGCCCATTGGGACGCCCCAGACGCCTTCCGCCCAGAGCGTTTCGCAACCGGCGTCAAGCACGAGCCGTACACGTACCTGCCGTTCGGGATGGGCAAGCGTAATTGCATCGGTGCCAGCTTCGCCCAGACCGAGGGGCGCATCGTGCTGGCGCGGATGCTCCAGCGCGCCCGCTTCGACGCGACCGGCGCACCCCACGCCCACGTGCACATGGGCGCAACCCTCGAGCCGCGCCCGGGCGCGCA
>JALONY010000351.1 GCA_025454715.1 Anaerolineae bacterium | reverse complement strand
GCCGGTGGCCGTGGTCGAGGATGTGGCCGCCGCAATCGGCGGGCGCACATCGGGCTATCTGTTGACCGGCGGGGAGGGCGGCCAGTGGAATGGCCAGAGTTTCAGCGTCAGCCTGAGGCACCACCTCAAGGCGTGCGGCTTGGATGGTCGGGGCTACACCGCCCATACCATCCGGCACAGTTTCGCTACGCACCTCGCCCGAGCTGGGGTGAACATCGAGGATGTCTCTAAGCTCATGCGGCACAAGGACGTGAAGACCACCATGCGTTACATCCATCACGACGCGGGACGGCTGAGGGACGCGCTTGATAAGCACCCGCTGGCCTAGACAGAAGACCGGCCTTTCGGCTTATCGGCCCCAGCACCACGCAAAAGACCCGCCTTGACGCGGGTCTTTTTTCTACCTCCGGGGGGGCCGATAAGCCGCTTTCTGTCGTGGGGAGTTATCTTTCTGGGATGCGCCTCGCGGCGCACCTCGTGCAGCCAACCCGGCGCTTTTTGCGGGACGAGCCGCCCCAATGCGCCCTATTTGGCCTTGCTCCCGGTGGGGTTTGCCAAGCCGCCGCCATTACTGGCCGCGCTGGTGGTCTCTTACACCACCGTTTCACCCTCACCCGCCCGCCGAAACGGGCAGGCAATGCGCTTCTCTGTTGCACTGTCCGTCGGGTTGCCCCGCCCAGCCGTTAGCTGGCACCGCGCTCTTTGGAGAGCGGACTTTCCTCAGCGCGCCCGTAGGCACGCCGCAACCCCCTAGCTCCCCCGGATTACCGTCATTATACACCATCCCACACCCCCACGGCCTGTACGCTTTTCCCGTAAATTTTGCCCATCACGCCCCGATACGGTATAGTGCGACCTGTCTGTGTCGAAATACAACGGAACCTTACCAATGAACCAACCCTTTACCGCAGCCTCGCATCACGACGTTTTGGTCTTGCTCGTGCAGATCGCGGTCTTGCTGGCGACGGCGCGCCTGATGGGCGAGCTGGCGCAGCGCCTCAAGCAACCGACCGTGGTCGGTGAACTGCTGGCGGGCATCTTGTTGGGGCCGTCCTTGCTCAGCAGCGTGTTTCCCGCCCTCGGCGAATGGATCGTGCCGCACACGCCCGTCCAAGGGTATTTACTGGAGACCATCAGCCTGCTGGGTGCCATGTTCATGTTGCTCATCACCGGCCTCGAGACCGATTTGAGCTTGATTCGGCGGCAGGCACGGGCGGCGGTCGGGGCGTCGCTGGGCGGCCTGCTGGTGCCGCTGGCCACCGGCTTCGCGCTCGGGATGGTCATCCCCGACTCGCTCCTGACCGACCCTGACCGCCGCTTGGTGTTCGCCTTCTTCATCGCCACCGCCATGTCGATTTCGGCCATCCCCGTCATCGCCAAAGTCTTGTTCGACCTCGGGCTGATGCGCCGTGACATCGGCCAGACCATCATCGCCTCGGGCATGGCCGACGACACCGCGGGCTGGATTTTGCTATCGGTGGTGGTCGGGCTGGCGGCGGGTGAGGCCGTGACCTTCGGGACGGTGGCCACCTCGGTGGCGCGGGTCGCGCTGTTCATGGTCATCAGCTTCACGCTGGGGCGTTGGCTGGTGACGCACGCCCTGCGCTTCGTCCAGCGCGAGGTCGGGGTGCGCGAGCGGGTGCTGTCGCTGGTGATGGTCTTGACGCTGGCGTGGGCGGCCTTCGCCCAAGCCCTCAACCTCGAAGCGGTGTTGGGCGCGTTCGTGATGGGCATTTTGTTCAGCATGACCCGCAGCCTGCCCAGCGAGGTCATCCACACGCTCGAAAAGGTCGCGTTCGGCATCTTCGCCCCGATTTTCTTCGCGGTGGCCGGCCTCAAGGTCAACGTCGGTAGTTTGTTGCGCCCCGATTTGCTGTTGATTGGCCTGTTGGTGATTTTCGTGGCCTCGTTCGGCAAAATCGTCGGCACGTATGCGGGTGCGCGCCTGATTGGCGGGCGTGACCACTGGACGGCTCTAGCCTTCGGGGCGGGGCTCAACGCCCGCGGTGCGATGGAAATCATCATCGCCACCATCGGCCTATCGCTGGGCATCCTGACCCAAGACATGTTCTCGATCATCGTTGTGATGGCCATGGTTACCTCGCTGATGGCACCGACCATGCTGCGCGCCATCCTCAAGCGCATCCAGCCCAACGCCGAGGAGACCGCCCGCCTGCGCCAAGAGGAATTGGCCGAGGGCAGCCTGTTGGCGCACGTCCGGCGGGTGCTGTTGCCGGTGCGCGCCCGCCCCAATTCGGAGTCGGGGGCGGCGCAACGCATCGAGGCGCGCTTGCTGGAGCGCCTCAACCAGCGCAATAGCCTGTCGGTCACGCTGATGAGCGTGGGCAAGCCCGACGAGCGCCCGACCGCGCAACAGTACCTCGACCGCTTGGGCGTCTTGTTCGCCAGTGAGCCGGTGGCCAAGCGCTTCGTCAGCGGCGATAACGTCGGCGGCCTGATCCTCGACGAGGCGCAAAAAGAGTATGACTTGATGGTCTTGGGCGCTTCGGAAAACGGGCGGAGCACCGAGGTGCTGTTCTCGCCCATCACCGATTTCTTGTTGCGCTCCTCGCCCTGCCCGACCCTGTTGGTGCAGGGCGGTGACGTGCCCGCCGACTGGGCACCCCGCCGCATCGTGGTGGCCTCCAACGGATCGGCGGCCTCGCGCCGTGCCGCCGAAATCGCGTTCGCGGTGGCGCAGGCGGGCGATGAGGTGCTGATCGTGCAGGTGGTCGAGCGCACGATGGCCGATTATCAACTGGACGCCGAACAAAAGATTTTCGATCGCCA
>JALONY010000350.1 GCA_025454715.1 Anaerolineae bacterium | reverse complement strand
TTATCGCGTATCGCGAGGCCAACGGGCGGATTGGGTCGCTGGAAGACCTCGATAACGTGAGTGGGATTGGCCCGTCGATTTTGGGGCAAATCGAGGGGATGGTGACATTCGGCACGCCTTAGGGGTGAGGTTTGGCGGGGGGTGGACTTACCGGTTCGAGGTCTTTCTAGGCGGATTATCGGCACGATTGGACAGGCGTTGTTGGAGGTGAACCAGACGTGCCGTTTCGGTTGCCCAATGCCGTGCGCTCTGCGTCAAAAACTTCTCGGCATCGACAACGATGCAGGCATGTAAGACGCGACTCATTACCCGTGGCATGAACCCCTCGGCAAGGATGGTGTCGTGGGCGTCTTTGGGGAAATCGAGCACGAACGCGACAACGAAGTGGTCTAGTTCTGCGATGGCATTGGCGAAACTGGCACCGAATAGTTTTTCGCGCTGACTGGGCGCTAATCTATTGGGCACGGCGTCAATGAACACGGTGCGATAAGCAGGGTCGATGTGGTGCAGGTTGGCACTCCAGCCGCGCCATACCGCGACCTTGTCGTCGTATTCCCCGACATAGCGCCGGTCGCGCCAGATGTGTTCGATGATGAACCTTTCGGGGGCGGCCTGTGCGGGAAACAGCATCATGATGAGCTGGTTTAGGGTGGCTTTGGCGGTGGCGTCAAAGGTCATTTGGGCTCCGAGGTGGTGATAAACGATTTTTGGTTTCAAGACCATTTAAGGTCACTTATTTTTAATCGAGGATGTCGAAGATATGACGGTGTGCTGACTGATGTTTTGATGTGATACCTTACGATAGCGCGTTTTGGTCGGGGTTGCACGGGCGGGGGTGGGGGATGAGTCCATCGTGACTCATCAGGGCGTGCTTGCGCATCCTCGCGGCGGCGGGCGCGCAGTTCGAGACCGAAGAGATTCAGGTCGGCGAGAAGGTGTATCTGGCGGGTTCGCCCACCGGCATCAGCCGCGAGGCGCTCGATACCCTGTTTCGCAACAAAATCCTCTACAAAGCGCCCATCACCACCCCGCAGGGCAGCGGGTTCAAGTCGATCAACGTGACCATCCGCAAGGCGTTGGGCTTGTACGCCAACGTCCGCCCCGTGATGAGCTATCACCCGTTCGTCTCGACCAAGTATCCGCAGGTCGATATCGTGGTGGTGCGCGAGAACGAGGAAGACCTGTATAGCGGCATCGAGCACCGCCAAACCCGCGAGGTCTACCAGACCCTCAAGCTGATTTCGCACCCGGGGAGCGAGCGCATCATCCGCTACGCCTTCGAGTTTGCCCGCCGCAACAACCGCCGCAAGGTCACGTGCTTCACCAAAGACAACATCATGAAGATGACCGATGGCTTGTTCCACAAGATTTTCGATGAGGTGGCGCAAGAGTACCCCGACATCGTGACCGACCACAAAATCATCGACATCGGCGCGGCGCGGGCGGCCACCCAGCCCGAGACCTTCGATGTGATCGTGATGTCGAACCTGTACGGCGACATCGTCAGCGACATCGTAGCCGAACTGACCGGCTCGGTCGGGCTGGCGGGCAGCGCCAACATCGGCGACAAGTACGCCTTGTTCGAGGCCATCCACGGCAGCGCGCCCGACATCGCCGGTCGGGGCATCGCCAACCCGTCGGGCTTGTTGCTGGCGGGCGTGCAGATGATGGTACACATCGGGCAGCCGCAGGTGGCCGAGCTGGTGCACAACGCATGGCTCAAGACCATCGAGGACGGCATCCACACCGGCGACATCCATAAGGACGGCACCAGCAAGCAGCGCGTCGGCACCGACGGCTTCGCCGATGCGGTCATCGAGCGGCTGGGGCAACGCCCGACCCATTTCAGCGCGGTGAGCTACGGCGCCGCCGATGTCATCCGCACCGAGGTGCGCCCGCGCTTGGTGCGCCAAAAGAGCCTCGTCGGGGTCGATATGTTCGTCGATTGGTCGCCGGAGGACGGGCGTGACCCGAACAAGCTGGGCGCGGCCTTGCAAGAGCTGAACGGCGACGGCCTGCAACTGATCATGATTACCAACCGTGGTCAAAAGGTGTGGCCGGACACGCGCAGCGAGACCTTCCTGACCGACCACTGGCGTTGCCGCTTCCAGTCGGCGGGGGAATTGCCCGTGACGCATCACCGCCTGATTAGCCTGTTCCAGCGGGCGGTCAACGCCGGTTTCGACATCGTGAAGACCGAAAACCTGTACATGTTCGACGGGGAGCGCGGCTTCTCGTTGGGCGCGGGCGAGTAGGCAAGACAGAAAGGAAGGCGCACATGCGCGGTTCTGCTTCGATTACCCGCACCGGTGCGGCGGCCTCGTTCGCGTATACGCCGCCGATGCGGATTTATGGTGGGGTGCGCTCCCTGCTGACCTTGTCCGAGACGGTGCACCCGTCGATTTTGGCGGCGGTGTTGCGCGGGTTTTGGCGCTTCAGCCCACACACCCGCGCCCTCGTCACCACGCACCCCAGCCTCGAGCCGTGGATGCTGGGGGCGAACATGGCCGAGGTCGATCTCGACCCGTTGCCGATGCGCCCGTACACGCCCGAGGGCGCGGTCACGGCGCGCCCAGTCATGGCCTCGCACCTGTTCGCCGATTGCGATGGGTGCGTGACGCTGACCAGCACGACCAGCGCCGACTTGGCCGACCTGCCCCTGCCGCCGTCGGTGGGGGTGTTGACCACGTATTGCAAGCTGAACACCGACCCGAAGGCGGTGTATGCGGCGCTATCGCCTTATTTCGCCGGAGCCGTTGTCCACCTCGACGACCGCGTGGTGTGGGGCGATGACCTCGTGGACGTGGACGCTATGGCTTACCGTATGGCGGGCTTGCCGCCCCACCCGTTGCTCGCCGAATTGAGAGGATGACCATGACCACCACCCGTGACCTGAACAATCGTGCCCGCCAGCAGTGGGATGCCAAAGCCAGTTTTTGGGATGCGCTGCACGGTTTTGACGGCAACCTGTTTCACAAGACGTTGGTCGGCCCCGCCGCTGAGCGGTTGTTGGCGGTGCGCGCCGGTGAGCGTGTGCTGGATGTGGCGTGTGGGAGCGGCCAGATGGCACGCCGCCTCGAGGCGCTGGGCGCGCAGGTGGTCGCCACCGACTTCAGCGCCGCGCTCATCGCGAAAGCCAAGGCGCGCACCCCCGAAAGCAAGATTGATTACCGCGTGGTGGACGCTACCGACGAAGACGCGCTGATGCTGTTGGGGGCGGCCTCGTTCGATGCGGTGGTGTGCAATATGGCGTTGCAAGACATCGCTGACATCGAGCCGCTGTTTCGCGCCACCAAGCGTTTGTTGCGGGCGGGTGGGCGGTTCGTGTTCACCATCACGCACCCGTGCTTCAACCTGTCTAGCACGGTGTTCGGGCAGGAGCGCTACGAGGTCGAGGGGAAATTGGCCTATCGGATGTCGTTGAAGCAGACCGAGTACCTGACACCGGCGGTGCATGAGGGGATTGGTGCGGTTGACGAGCCGACGGCGCATTTGTATTTTCATCGCCCGCTGCACGTGCTGTTGAACACGGCGTTTGCGGCGGGGTTGGTGATGGATGCGGTGGAGGAACCCGCCTTCCCTGAGGGGACGGTGGGCGGTAGCCGCCTGAGCTGGACGGAATATACGCAGTTCCCGCCGGTGTTGGCCGCCCGTTTGCGCTGAGCCGGTTAT
>JALONY010000349.1 GCA_025454715.1 Anaerolineae bacterium | reverse complement strand
CTGTCGGGGTGGGCGGCCACGCGCCGGACGCGCTGCCCGCTGACGACTTGCGCGCCGTGTTGCTGGGCGAGGCGGACTTGGGCGCGCACGCACGCCGAGGCGTTGAGCAACCCGTAATCGGCCTGATAGACCACCGCGTGGTCTTGGGGGATGGTCAGGGCGGGGAAGCGGCGCATGGCCTCGTCGGGCGTCAAATGCTCGATGGGGATGGCGTGCTGTGCCGCGTTTTCGAGGGTGGCCTTAAAGGTGGCCGCCTCGGGGTGGCCGAAATCGATGCCGCCGGTGATGTGCAGCAACGGCTCATCGGCGGCCTGCTCCAGCTCGCGCCAGAGCGGGTAGGCCGCCTTAGCGAGGGCGACGTAGGCCGGATGGTCGTACATGTAGCGGATGATGCGGCTGTTGCCGTAACTGCTGCCGTTGGGGTGGTCGATGGCGAACTGCTCCAGCAAGAGCACACGCTGACCATCACGGGCGAGGTCATAGGCGGCGGCGCTGCCCATCGCGCCCGCGCCCAGCACAATCACGTCATAAACAGGGGTGGTCATCGGGGCAAAAATCCTTTCGGGGCGGTATATCGATTAAAAAAAGCCCCCTCTGCACACTGGGCGCGGAGGGGGGTGCGTTATAGGCCGCTACGCCCTTGCAAAGCGCGCATCAGCGTGACGGCATCGACGTATTGCAAGTCGCTACCGACCGGCAGGCCGCGGGCGAGGCGCGTCATCTTGACGCCTTTGGTTTGCAACTCACGCTGGATGTAGAGCGCGGTGGCGTCGCCTTCTTGCCCGGGGTTGGTGGCGATGATGACCTCGAGGATGCCGCCCGCGTCGATGCGCTGCACCAGCTCGCGGATGCGGAGGTCGTCGGGGCCGATGCCGTTGACCGGCGAGATAGCGCCGTTGAGGACGTGGTAGACGCCCTGAAACGCGCCGGTCTGCTCCAGCGCCAGCAGGTCGAGCGGTACCTCGACCACCGCCACGATGCTCTTATCGCGCTTGGGGTCACTGCACACGGGGCAGGGGTCATCGACGGTGATGTTGCCGCACACCGAGCAGAAGCGGGTTTGCTCCTTCAGGGCGCGCAACGCATCGGACAAGCTGAAGCTGACCTCTTGGGGCGCACGCAACAGAAAATACGTGATGCGCGACGCGCCTTTGGGGCCGATGCCGGGCAAGCGCCCGAGTTGTTCGATCAGCTTATTGACCGGCTCTGGGATGGCTTTGGAGGCCATGAGCGCCGGTTAGCCCAGCAGGCCGCCCAAGCCCGGCAGCCCGCCCAGTCCGCCGGTGATGGACTCCATGCGCTCGGCGGCCATGCTCTGGCTTTGCTCGACCGCTTGGTTGACCGCCAAGACCAGCAGGTCTTGCAGGTCGGCCACCCACTCGGGGTCGCTGGTGTCTACCACGTCCTTGTTGATGGTGATGGCCTTGATGCGTTGGTGGCCGGTGATGGTGACGCTGACCGCGCCGCCGCCCACCGACACATCGACCGTCTCGTTGGCCAGCGCCTCTTGCGCGGCCAGCATGTCGGCCTGCATCTTCTGGATTTGCTTCAGCATTCCGCCGCCCATACCGCCACCCATGCCGCCCATGCCACCCATACCGCCTTTGCCTTTCGCCATGATGTCGTTCGCTCCTATTCACACCGTTCGTCGTATCGCCAGCGGCGGTGAGCCGCCGGTACGTAGCCCTCATTATAGCCCATCTGGCGCGTACAATTTAGGTCGGTTGTGCGGTACAATCAGCCGCAAGGGTGCGTTTTGGTGACGCGCCCGTTTCGGAGAGTCTCTTGGGGGAGAGCGGACAAAACCGGATGGACATCCTGCACTATTTCGCGTTGGATCAATTGTTTCGGGAGCGCCGCAAGGTGCGCCAGAAGGTCTATGTGGTCGCCGACCTGATGGGCGCGCGCCGCGAGGGCAAAATCCTGCGCGAACGGGATGGGCGTTGGCTGGTCGAGTTCTTTCCGGCGGAGGTCGATGGGGTGATGGTTCAGACGGCGCGGCGTTACCTGAGCTTGCGTGAGTTCGAAATCCACCCGGTCGATCAGCAGAAGTTCCAAGAGTACATCCAAACCTTACAGGAGCTTTACACAGGCGTAGACCTATGACCCTCATCCAATCGCCCAAACCTTTCAAACCCTCGTTGCCGTTGCCGTTGGTGTGGCTGGGCAAATTGTTCGTCGCCGTGTCGGGCTGGAAGTTCCGCGGGGAGTTTCCGGGGTTCGACAAGTGGATGCTCGTCGAGTACCCGCACACCAGCAATTGGGACGGCTTTTTGTACATGATTTTCGCCTCGGCCTTGGGCTTGCGCAGCAATTGGATGGTCAAGGACAGCGTGACCAAGAACTTCTTCGGGCGCATCTTCCTGAAGTTCGGCGCCATCCCCATCGACCGGAGCGCCTCGCGGGATACCGTGCAGTCGATCGTCGAGGCGGTCAAGAAGCGCGACCGCGTGACGCTCCTCATCACGCCGGAGGGCACGCGCAAGCACACGCCCTACCTGAAGGCGGGGTTTTATTGGATTTCGTATCACGCGCAAATCCCGATGACGCTGATTACGGCGGATTATCGCACCAAAGAAATCATCGTCGGGCCGTCGTACATGCCCACCGGTGACCTCGAGGCCGACCTGAAGGTCTTTTATGAGTGGTTCAAAGACCGCCCCGCCGGTGCGCGCTACCCCGAAAACGCGGGCACGTTCGCCGTCAAGCCCAGTAGCTTGAAGGGCGGGACGTTCGGCAAGCCGGAGCAGGCCGAATGAGGCGAGTGGCGTTGGCGCTGGTGTGTGCGCTGGTATTCGCGGGGTGTG
>JALONY010000348.1 GCA_025454715.1 Anaerolineae bacterium | reverse complement strand
GTGCCGGTCTTCAGCGCGGCGCAGTTGTCGCGTGCGGTCGAGAGCCGCCAAGACAAGCGCCCCCAGCTCAGCGACCTGCGCGAGAGTGGTTGCCTGACGGGTGATACGCTGATTTACCTACCGGACGAGGGGCGTTTCGCGCCCATCGAGTCGCTGGTCGGGCAGGCCGGTTTTGGGGTGACCAGCCTCAACCCCGACACGCTGAAGCTAGAGCGTGCCGAGGCCAGCGCGGCCTTCTGCACGGGGGTGAAGCCGGTCTATCGGTTGACCACGCGCTTGGGGCGGACGATTCGGGCGACGGGCAACCACCCGTTTTACACGTTCGAGGGGTGGCAACGGCTCGACGCGCTGGCGGTCGGGCAACCCATCGCCGTGCCGCTGGTCTGGCAGGATGTGCCCGCCCTTGCCATCGCGGGGATGGACGCCCTCGACCAGCCGGATGAGGCCGAGACGGCACATTGGGACACCGTCATCAGCATCACGCCGGACGGGGAAGCCCCCGTATATGACCTGACCGTGCCGCGCCTGCACAATTTCGTCGCAGACGGAATAATCGTCCACAACTCCATCGAACAAGACGCCGACGTGGTGATGTTCTTATACCGCGATGTCGTCTACAATCAAGCCACCGAGTTCCCCAACCAAGCCGATGTCATCGTCGCCAAGCACCGCAACGGGCGCACCGATACCGTCTCCCTCTATTTCGACGGCTCGCTGACCAAGTTCATGGACGGCGCCGTCCGCCGCGTCAGCCTGACCGAAGACCGCTAAAACCCACCATGACCCTCAACGACCTGCTCTCTCACGGCGCTCTCGCCGACATCGATTCGCTGACCGAGCTCAAGGTCACGGTTTTTTGCGTCTGGGCATTCGCCCAACACGACGCGCCCAACGGCCTGCGCTGGGTGCGCCGCGCCGATTTCGACGCGCCCAACCAAGCCCTGCACGGCCTGACCCCCGACGAGCTGGACGACGGCCTGCGCCGCGCCGTGCAACGCGGCACCCTGCTGCACACCTGCGCCCGCACCCCCAGCGGCGAAACCGACCTGTACCTCGCTCCCACCCCCGAAGCGTTGGCCTTGCTGGACCGTCTACAAGCTGTACGAGGACAACATCGGCCCCCTCACCGGCCTGATTGGCGACGCCCTGCACGACCTCTTGGCCGATTATGGCGAGCCGTGGGTGCGCGACTCAATCACCACTGCCGCCGAGCGCAACAAGCGCAGCCTCGCCTACATCAAGGGCGTCTTGCGCGGCTGGCGAAAGGATGGAAAGCACCATGCAGACCCCAAAAGACCTGCTGGGGCGGATGAAAAATCTGCCTCAGGTCAATTTGCCGACCTCTTCAAGCGCTGACGGAGGCCAGATGAGCGACGAGCCATGCCGGTTATGCGGTGCCGCCGACGCGATTTGCGAAGGCTTGGGCGTGGTGCGCTATGACGTGTCGATGGATGACCCGCGTTTCGGCAAATTGTTCCGTTGCCCCAACCGACCGGTCGAGCGAGACCTCGAACGCCAAGACCGCCTGCGCCGCCTGAGCAACCTCGGCACCTTGGCCGACAAGCGCCTCGAGGACTTCATCCACGACAGCCCGTCCTATACCCCGCTGGAGCAGGCCAGCTTGCGCGCCGCCTACGAGGCCGCCCGCCAATTCGCCGGGCAACCCGAGGGCTGGCTGTTGCTGGAGGGTGGGTATGGCTGTGGCAAGACCCACTTGGCCGCCGCCATCGCCAACGCCCGCATCGGGCACGGCGAGGAGGTGCTGTTCGTCACCTCGCCCGACCTGCTCGACCACCTGCGCGGCAGCTATGGCGACAGCGAACAAGGCTACGATGAGACGTTCGAGCGGATGAAGGGCGTCCGTTTGCTGATTTTGGACGACCTCGGGGTCGAGAACCCGTCCCCGTGGGCGAAAGAAAAGCTGTTTCAGCTCCTCAACCACCGCTACACCCAGCGCCTCGCCACCGTCATCACCACCAACGCGGAACTCGACCGGCTCGACCCGCGCCTGCGGAGCCGGATGCTCGACCTCGACCGCACCCGCCGCGTGGTGATTGCCGCGCCGGATTACCGCTCGATGGCCGATGACGGGCGCTCGCACCTCAGCTCGGCCTTGCCGCTGTATCGCAATTACGGCTTCGGCGACCTCGACCTGCACAGCTACCTGAGCGAGGATGAGCGCCGCAACCTCGCCACGGTGGTGCACGCCGCCCGCGCCTATGCCGATGCGATGCGCCCGCCGTGGTTCGTGCTGGCCGGTCGGTCGGGCACCGGCAAGACGCACTTGGCCGCCGCCATCGCCAATGAGCGCATGGCGCACGGGCACAGCGCGTTCTTCATCACCGTGCCCGACCTGATGGACGACCTGCGAACCACTTTCGGCCCCGCCGCCTCGGCCAGCTTCGACCAGCGCTTCAATCAGGTCAAAAACACCCCGCTCTTGGTGTTGGACGACCTGAACGCGGGCGGCAGCAGTGAGTGGGCACGCGAGAAGTTGTTCCAGCTCATCGATTACCGCTACATCACGCGCAAACCGACCGTGTTCACCCTCAGCGACGTCGAGCGCTTGTCGGAGCGCATCCAAGTCCGCTTGTTCGATGCGCGCCTGAGCCAACAATACGAGCTGACCGTGCCGCCCTTCACGTTGCGCGGTCGGCGCCGCTAATCGCCCCCACGAGACCCGTCGATGATTACCGCCTCGCCTCTGACCGTCATCCCCTATGAGCGTCGCCACCGCACCCGCACCCTCGAGCTGATCGATTACAGCTATCTGCGCCACACCCACCTCGATTGGTACGAGGCCGACACATGGCTGGACAACGTAGGTGGGGTGGTGCGCCTCGCATGGCGCGGCGGGCAATTGGCCGGTGTATTGGCCGCCAGCAACCCGATGCACGGCAAGGCGTGGGTGCGCTTGGCCTGCGTCGGCGAGGGCTGGCGCGAGGACGAGGTGATTGGCTGTTTGTGGGCGTCGGTGCGCGCTGGCCTGTATGAGGTCGGGGCGCACGAGTGCTGGTTGCTCCCGCTCGACCCGTGGATTGAGACGCACGTCCAACGGATGGGCATGGCGCAGGCCGAGACGCTGGTCTCGATGCGGCGCAACAAAGCGATGTCGCCCGCCGCCCTCGCGCCCATCGACGGCCTGACGCTGCACAGCGGCGACCTCGGCGACGTGGCGGGCATGACCGCCATCGACCAAGCCGCGTTCGTGCCCCCGTTCCAGATGACCGCGCTGGACATGCGCTATGCCTACCGCGGCAGCACGTTGTGCACGGTGGCGCGCCTGCACGGCGAGATGGTCGGCTACCAAATCAGCACACGGCATGGGTTGGTCGGGCACTTGGCGCGCTTGGCGGTAGCACCCGCGCTGCATGGGCGCGGCATCGGGGCGGCGCTGGTGCGCGAGATGATCGCGGCCTTCGGGCGTCGCCAAATCGAGAGCGTGACGGTCAATACCCAGCGCTCCAACACCCGCTCACAACACCTCTACCACGGGTTCGGCTTCGAGCACACCCATCACGATGTGCCGATGTTCCGCACCGTGCTTTAGCCCCCACCCTCAACAGAAAGCGCCCCCTGATGAAGTTTTCGCACCTTTCCGGCGTCGTCCTCGATATGGACGGCGTGTTGTGGCGCGGTGACCAGCCGTTGCCGGGCTTTCACGACCTGTTCGCGTGGTTGGCCGAGCGCGCCATCCCCTATGCCCTCCTGACCAACAACAGCGGCAAGACGCCTGCCCAATACGTCGAGAAATTCGCCCGCCTCGGGGTGCCCGACCTGCCGCAAGAGCGGGTGTTGACCAGCGCCAGCGCCACCGCCGCCTACCTCGCGCAACACTACCCGGCGGGCACGCCGGTCTACGTGGTCGGCATGGACGGCATCCGCACGGCGCTGGACGAGGCCGGCTTCGA
>JALONY010000347.1 GCA_025454715.1 Anaerolineae bacterium | reverse complement strand
CGCGCCAGCCCGTCGCGCAGGTCGTGCAATAGCGCGTTGACGCGCTGGAGGTGCGCGTATTGGCGCGTTTGCTCGCTGTTGGCCAAGCCTTGGCTAATCACCGTCGCCAGCACGGTGCTGACCTGCCGATAGAGCGCGATGTGCGCCTCGGTATAGGTGTGGGGCTGGGCGCTGGAGAAAAACACGAACCCGATCGGCACGCCGTTGGCCATGAGCGGGCAGGTCATCGAGGAGCGGATGCCCTCCGACAAGGCCAGCTTGGTCGAGTACGAGTCGGGGTGTTGCTTGAGGTAATGTTGCAGGTCGTCGATGATGCGCGGCTCGCCGGAGGCCAGCACCGCTTGGAGGCTGCTGCCGTCCAAGTGTGCGGTATACCCCTTGCGGATGCGCTGGCGTGGCACGCTGGTGCGCGCCCAAATCGCGGTGACGGTGCCTGCGGCCACATCGACGACGCTGACGCCCATGCGGTCATAGGGCAAGAAGTCTTGAAATTCGACGTAAACGCGGTCGAGGATTTCATCCAGCAAGACCCCGCCGCCGATGTGCGCGGTCATCGGGCTGGGGGCAGGGGTGGCGTGCAGCCCAATCTCGAGGGCGGTGGCCAATGCCTTCAGGTTGTCGGCGAGGCGTTGGGCGGCATCTCGCGGCGGCACCGGCAGGTTGCCGGTGTCGAATTGCCCATGCCGCAATTTTTCGTTCGCCGCCATGTAGTCGGCGAGACTGGTGGTGCTATGAGGTTGTCGCCGTCCGTCGCGCATAATAGACCCGTCCCGTCCTTCCATAACCGTCTAGTGTAGCACCGAAACGACCGGAAGAGACGGGCACGTGTCATGAGTTGTTTATGACATTCGGCAGGCTTTTGGCGGGGTTATTGCCCCTGACCGAGCGAATATCCGGCCTCGCCGTCGAAGGTGTACAGGTTCTCGGTCTTGATGACCTCGAAACCGGCGTTAATCACCTGTTGGAGCAGGCCAATCACGTCTTGGTTGGTGGGGTGCTTGCCGTCCGTGCCGGTGAAGCGGCAACGCCAGTGATCGGTGCAGAAGGTCTCGGGGAAGCCGTTGGGGAACACCTTCACACCGCGGTTGGTAATCATGCTCAGCGACAGCGGCAGGCCGGCGGCGGCCTTTTGCAAGCTCTCGCCCAGCAGGGCTGGCTGGCGCGGCTCGTAATCGAGGAACACATCGACGCCAATCAGCTCACGCTTGGCGGGCGGGCGCGGGGTGTAGGGCGCGAAATGTTGCGGCAGTTGCCCGAGGCGCGCAATCACGGCCTCGGCGAACGCGCACGTCCCGACCAATTGCTTGCTCACGCCCTCGCGGTACAAATCGGGGGTGTGGATGCCCTCTTCCAGCGTGCGGAGCCATGCGTTGTGCACCCGCGAGGCGACCTCGTGCTGCCCCAAGTGCACCAGCATCATCACACCGGCCATCAGCAAGCCGGACGGGTTGGCCTTGTCTTGGCCAGCGATGTCGGGGGCGGTGCCGTGCACGGCCTCGAACATCGCCACGTGCTCGCCGATGTTGGCGCTGCCCGCCAACCCGACCGATCCGGTCAATTCGGCGGCGATGTCGCTGAGGATGTCGCCGTACAGGTTGGGGGTGACGATTACGTCGAAGCGCTGGGGCTGGGTGGCCACCCGCGCCATGCCGATGTCCACGATCCAGTGGTCTTTCTCGATGTCGGGGTATTCCGCCCCGATTTCATCGAAGACCTTGTGGAACAGGCCATCGGTCATCTTCATGATGTTGTCTTTGGTGAAGCACGACACCTTTTTGCGGTTGTTGGCGCGGGCGTACTCGAAGGCCGTCCGCACGATTTTCTCGCACCCGGGGCGCGAAATCAGCTTGAGGCACTGATAGACCTCATCCGACTGGCGGTGCTCGATGCCCGCGTACAGGTCTTCCTCGTTCTCGCGGATGATGACGATGTCGAGTTTGGGGTGGTGGGTGTAGACATACGGCGCATAAGCACGGCACGGGCGGATATTGGCGTAGAGCCCCAAGGTCTTGCGGACGGTGACGTTCAGGCTTTTGAAGCCGCCGCCCTGCGGGGTGCTAATCGGGGCTTTGTAGAACACGCGGGTGCGGCGCAGCGATTCCCACGATTCCGGCTGAATGCCGGACGAGTGACCGCGCAAATAAACCGCCTCACCGATGTCGATGGTCTCCGGCTCGAGTTGCGCGCCCGCCGCCATTAAGATTTGCAGCGAAGCGGCCATGATTTCCGGCCCGATTCCGTCGCCATAAGCGACCGTGATGGGTGTCTTCATGCGTGTTGTCCCTCCCTAGTCAAACGCATCGTGGCTGCGGTTCAGTGGGTGTATCGCCCGTGCGGGGGGTGCAGCCGCCCCCCCGCCGCGCGCCTTTCGGCAGGTGTGCCTAGTCGAAGATGTCGAAAATCTCGCCCAAGAAGCCGCGCTTCTTCTGCGGCTTGCCGTGCTGCTTGTCGCGATCGTAGTAATCGTCGTCGTAATCGCGGCGCGGCGCTTGTTGTTGAGAGCGGCGCGAGTCGCCGAAATCCCCCTCGAACATATCCTCCAGAGGGGAGGATTGTTGCGGGCGACGATCGTCATAGTTTTGCGGGCGACGGTCGTCGTAGGGCTGTTGCGGGCGGCGGTCGTCGTACTGTTGATCGCGCTTGGCCTTGGGGGCGTCGCTGTCCAAGGCGGCGCGGGCGCTTTGCTCCACGCGCATCGCCCGCTCGATCAATTTGTCCAACTCGCCACGGTCGAGCCAAATACCGCGACATTTCGGGCAGTAATCAATTTCGACCCCCTCGCGGGTGGTCATCAGCAGGTCGGTGCCATCTACGGGGCATTTCATGAGGTGTTTTACTCCAGTTATGTTCGTGTGTGGTTCATGTGAGATATGGGTGTTTGCCCCTCCCCGCAGCCGACCTAAAATAAAAGGCCGACAGACAACACGAAACGGGCGAAAGTTCCCCCCATTTCGCGCTTCTGCCGGCCTATGGTCGTGCCTCACCTTGCGGCGCTGCACGAGTATCTGCCTCGTGAAGTGACATTTAAGACTATAACGGACATCCCGACTCGGTTCAAGGGGGTGGGCGGCCTTCTCGCCAGATTCTCACAAACCCACAATTCGAATCGTCATATCATACAAAGCCGACCCAACGAACCGTTCAGGAGATTGTCACATGACCCGTCCACTCAGCGGAAAAATCGCCCTCGTCGCCGGAGCTACCCGTGGTGCAGGCCGCGGCATCGCGGTCGAGCTGGGCGCAGCAGGCGCGACCGTGTACTGCGTGGGGCGTAGCGTGCGCGGCGCATTGGCCAGCGGCGCACACCGCACCGAGACCATCGACGAGACCGCCGAGCGCGTGACCGCCGCCGGTGGCCACGGCATCGCCTTGCGCGCCGACTTTACGCAAGAGGCGCAGGTGCGCGCCGCCTTCGAGCAGGTGCAGGCCGCGCACGGTCGTTTAGACGTGTTGGTCAACGACATTTGGGGCGGGGAAGCGTTCATGCGCTTCGGCACGCCGTTTTGGGAATATGACTACGGCTTTTTGCCGACCATGTTGGAGCGCGCCCTGATGACCCACATTTGGTCGGCGCGCTATGGGGTGCCGTTGATGTTGCCGCAGCGGAGCGGCTTGGTGGTCGAGGTGACCGACGGCGGCACGCCGGATGTGGCGGTCGGGTCGTTCGCGTATCGCGGGATGCTGTGGTACGACATGATCAAGAACGCGGTGATTCGCATGGCGTTCGGGATGGGTGAGGAGCTCAAGCCGCACGGAATCACGGCGCTGGCCATCACGCCCGGGTTTTTGCGCTCGGAGGAGATGCTCGACCTGTTCGGCGTGACCGAGGCCAATTGGCGCGACGCCACCGCGCAAGAGCCGCACTTCATCGCCAGCGAGACGCCGCATTTCGTCGGGCGGGCGGTGGCGGCGTTGGCCGCCGACCCCGCCGTGTTCGCCAAGACCAGCAGTTGGGGGCTGTCGGACGAGTACGGCTTTGCCGACCTCGACGGCAACCGCCCGCACTGGGGGCGCCACTTCGCCCAGCACGTGCTGGGGGGTGAGGAGTGAGATAAATAAAGGGAGGTAGCGCGGGCAAGAGATACCGCTATCTCTTGCCCGTGAGCTTCCTGTCCCGCGCTACTTGGCATCACGGATGAGGTGGGTGAGGCGTATGGCCGGTTTGCCGCGCCTTGCCCGATGCGGTACACTGTGCCCTGATTAGAGTGACTTCATTCGGATAGGCTAAGGACAAAAGACGATGTTGACGACTTTTGAAAAGATGGCTTTCCTCTTATTGGCGGTCTTGGCCATCGGCGCGACCTACCAAAGCTTGCTCGAGGTGGCGCACATCATCGGGCGCGGGCAAGGCAAGCTGGCGCTCGACAACCTGCCCAAGCGGATGCTCAACGCGCTCTCGGTCTACCTGACGCAACGCACCACCCTCAAGACCCGCCGCGTGACCAGCTTGTTTCACCTCGCGGTGGTGTGGGGCTTCACGTTTTACTTCTTGGTCAACGCGCTGGATGTGCTGTGGGGGTTCATCCCGGGTTTCGAGGGCTTCCTCAAGCAATTCGGCCTGCTTTACGACGGCTACCGCCTGCTGGCCGATTTGTTCAGCGTGGCGGTCTTGGTCGGGGTGGCCTATTTCATCGTGCGGCGCTTCGCGTTGCC
>JALONY010000346.1 GCA_025454715.1 Anaerolineae bacterium | reverse complement strand
CCACCTGCACGCGCAGGCCGCGCAACGCGCTTTGGTTGGGGGTGGGCGGGGTCAAGAAATCGCCCACGAGGTCGTGGATGGCCTCCCATTTCGGCTCCAGCACGGCGCGATATTCCGGCGCGGGGCCCAGCGCGTTGCTGAAGTGGTCGCCGCCCTCGAACCGGTATTGCTCGATGGCGTTGGCGTCGAGACTGGCGGCCAGCGGCGCGTAGCCCAGCGCATCGGCCAGCGTCAGGTCGGTCACGACATAGCGCGAGGTCGCGTCCCACAAGGTCGGCAGGTTCTCGATTAGGCCGTTCTCGCGCACGGTGCGCCAGATGGCGCGCAACACGTCCTGTTGCCGCCGCCCGCGGTCGAGGTCGGACGAGGTCTTGCGGCTGCGGACATACCACAGGGCGGTATCGGCGTCGAGCGTGTGCACCCCGAACGGGAGGGTAAACATCGCATAATTTTCCTCGACTGTCTTGTCGGCGTAGCGGTCAACCAGCTTCCAGTCGCGGATGACGCAATCGACCGCCACGCGCACCCCGCCAAGCTGGTCGATGACGCCCAAAAAGCCGGTAAAATCCATCATGGCATAATGATCGAAGTCGAAACCGAAATTGTAGACGATGGTCTGGTGCAAGGTGGCGAGGCCGCCGCCCTCGACCGCGTGCGTCTCGCCCAAATAATAGGCGCTGTTGATTTTATCCATCCCGAAGCCCGGGATATTGACCCACAAATCCCGCGGGACGTGCAGCATCGAGACGCTGCCCGCCGCCGAATCGACCGCGACCAGCATCAGCACGTCGGTCAGCCCGGGCGTGGCGATGTTCGAGTCGCCGAAGGCCGCCAACAAGAAAATCGTCGTGCTGTCGGGCAGAGTCACCGCCTCGGCAGCCGGTGGCACGCTGTCGTCCAGCACGCGCTGGCGTTGCGCGTTGCCCACCACGACGCACATCAGCGCCAAAATTGCAAACAATCCCCACCGGTCTAACCGTATCATCTAAGCACCCCTTAAAATGTTTGCCCTCACGCCCTTCATTGTAGCCCAGCACGCCCCGCCCAAACGAAACGCCCACCCGTCTGATGAAGCACGGGTGGGCGACGCGCCCCCACCGTAGCGGCGGTAGGGGTGGCGTGGGGCGCTGAGAGGTTATTGCGGGAACGAGTATTGCACGGTGTAGGTGATGACCGTCTCGCCTTGGGCGGGCACTTGCACGCGGTACTCGATGCGGCTGCTGTCTAGCTTGGTATAGTCGGCGCTGCTGTTGAGGATTTCCCAGTTGCTCCAGCGGTACAGCGTCTCCGGCACGCGAATTTCGACCGAGCCGCTGTCCTTACGGTTACGCAGGCGAATCTCGTAGGTCTCCTGCACCACGTTGGCGCTGATGATGCGGAAGTCGGTCTGGGTGCGCTCCCCCACGAGGTCGAAGGCGTTGCCGAGGTACAGCTCGACCTGTTCGCCGTTGGGGGTGTGGCCGATGCTGTTCTCGCCAATCAGCAAGGCCGCGCCGTCGGTGTCCTTCTGATAGACGCGCACGCGCCCAGCGGGCAAGTCGGCGTCGAGGCCGCCGTCCGCGCCGGTGCTGAACGACAGGTAACTGCCGACCGTGGTGATGCCGAAGTTGCCGTAATACTGGTCGCTGATGGGGTAGCCGTAGCCGTAGAACGGCCCCGACCCGTCATAGACGTAAAAGGTGGTGGCGGGCACGCCCGCACGGCTGACGAACTCGACCTGCTTGGTCTGGTTGTTGCCCAGCGTGACGCGGCGGGCGATTTCGTACAGTTGATACTCGAAAAACTCGCGTTGCTCGACGGCGGGGGCGGGAGCGGCTTGGGCGCGCATCACCATGCCCTCGTCATACATCATGTCGGCGGACGGCTCGGGCAGGCGGTTCACGTCGCCGGCCACCAGCTTGAGCTGGGCGTTGTTGAAGGTGGTGCCGCTGTTGTTGGTCACCGTCACCCAGCCGTTGACATCCAGCGTGGCGTTGCCCTCGCCCAGCGTGATGTTGTAATCGGCAGTCCACGCCATGCCACCGGCCAAGTAGCGCAGTTCCATCTGTTGGTCGCCCCCTGCCGCGCTGCTGATCAGCCAACGCAGGGTCGGGCGGGTAATCAGGCCGCTGGGCAGCGACGGGAAGCGGATGTCTCGCGCTTCGGCGGCGCGCAGCACCACCACTTGCCCGTCCTCTTGGCGCAAAATCACGTCGCCATACGCCCCGCTCAGCAAGATGCCGGTGTAGACCGTGCCGTCGCCCATCGTGACGGCGATGGTCTGGTCGATGTAGCGGGTGAGCAAGGCGCTGGTATCGACGAGGTCATACACGTAATTTTGCTCGATGACGCTGGTTCCGGCGGGGTCGGTCAGCGAGGCGATGCTGACCGATGTGCCGTCGATGGTGCTGGCCACGTCGGTAAAGTCGAGCGTGCCTTCACCGGCGGTCAGGGTAAAGGTGCGGCGGTCGAGCACGAGCGCCGAGCCTTGGTTGTAGAGCGTCACGCTCACCCCGTCGGCGGGGGCGGGGGTGTCGGGGGTGTCTTGGGCGGTGCTGCCCACCGTCCCCAACATCAACAGCGCCAAACTGAAAATCATGGCCAAACCTCTTTGAAACGACATGATGGGTGCCTCCTTGCGCGGTGCGCGTCTACTCTAACACGATTTCGTAAGCGATGTCGCCCATGACCACAATCACGCGGTCACCGAGGGCGAGGTATGGGGCGATGGCGGGCAGTTGGTCGAGCAGGTCGAAGTAGGCATCGCTCAGGAACACGACCTCGGTGGTCTGCATGGTGTCGGGCGCAAACGTCGTGTCCGTCCACACGCCTTCCAGCTGGATGAAGGTCTT
>JALONY010000345.1 GCA_025454715.1 Anaerolineae bacterium | reverse complement strand
CGAGGGCGACTCGCGGGGCGATCACGCCTTTATACAAGTGCTGGACGGCATGACTGGCCGCGCCAGCTACCACGAGTACCCGGCCAGCGCGTTTATCGCTGACCCAGAGCGCTTCGATGTGACGGTCGGCAACAGCCGCTTTTCGGCGGAGGGCATCACACTCGATATCGACACGCCAGACGGGCGGGTGCAGGGCGAGGTGCGCTTCGAGAACCGTGTGACGTTTCCGGCGACGTGGCGGATGCCGGGCATCATGGGGCCGTTCGCGTGGATTCCCGTCATGGTCATGGAGTGTTATCACGGGCTGGTCAGCCTCGACCACACGTTGCGCGGTGGCCTGACGGTGGACGGGGCGCGGTGGGATTTTGACGGCGGGCGCGGCTACATCGAGAAAGACTGGGGCACCAATTTCCCGTCGGCGTATGTGTGGCTGCAATCCAATCACTTCCCGACGGTCGGGACGAGCTTGTTCGCCTCGGTGGCGCGCATCCCGCTATACGGGCTGAACTTATCGTGGCGTTGGTGCACGAGGGCAAGCTGTACCGCTGGGCGACCTATACCGGCGCGAAAATCGAGCATCTGACGTTTAACGATACGCATGTGACATGGCGCATCAGCGGGGGTGGGCTGACGCTGGCGTTGGAGGCCGACCGGATTAGCGGCGGCTTGCTGAAAGCGCCGGTTCGCACCGAGATGCACAAGCGGGTGGACGAGACGATGAAATCGACCGTGCGCGCCCGCTTGACCGACCGTGACGGGCGGGTGTTGCTGGACGACACCGGCGATTGCACGGCGATGGAAGTCCACGGCGAAATCGAACGGCTGGTGAAGCGATGAGCGCGCTGGTCTTGGCACGGGTGCGCGCCATCCCGTGGCGTCAGCCGGTGGTGTGGTGCGTGGCGGCGTGGGTGCTGACGATGATTGCGTTGCCGATTGCGCGCTGGACGTGGGGCGACGACGTGATACCGGCCATGACGACGGTCAGCGCTGTTTTTCAATTTGGGGCGGTGGCGGTGGTGTTGTGGCGGGCGTGGGGGGCGCGCCGGACGGTCGTCACGCTGTCGGTGGTGGCCTTTTTGACGTGGGGGGCGGAGTGGGTCGGCTCGACGACCGGCTTCCCGTTCGGCCCGTATGATTACACCCCGCGCTTGCAGCCGCAATTGTTCGGCGTGCCGTTGCTCATCCCGCTGGCGTGGCTGATGATGCTGGGGCCGTCGTGGGCGGTGGCACAGGCCATCTTGCGCGGGCGGGTGAACGGCGTGGGCGGGCGGTTGGCGTTCATCGCCTTGAGCGCGCTGGCCATGACCGCGTGGGACTTGTACCTCGACCCGCAAATGGTCGGGTGGGGCTTTTGGGTATGGGAGAACCCGAGTGGCTACTTCGGCATCCCGTGGTCGAATTATTTTGGCTGGTTGCTGGTGTCGTCGCTGGTGACGCTGGCGGCGCACCCCGCCCGCGTGCCGTATGCGCCGTTGCTGACGGTGTACGGGGTGGTGTGGGTGTTTCAGGCCATCGGGATGGCGGTATTTTGGGGCATGGCGGGGCCGGCTATGTTCGGGTTCGTGACGATGGGCGCGTTGCTCGGCTCGGCATTGTGGAGGCTGGCATGGCGCTCGCGCTGACGATCTTGGGCTTCGTGCTGGGGGCGATGCCGTGGGCGGTTTGGCTGGGGCAGTGGGGTCTGAAGAAGGACATCCGCACCTATGGCGACCACAACCCGGGCGCGTTCAACATGTTGCGCGCTGGCGGGGTGATGTGGGGCGGCTTGGCGATTGCGCTGGAGATTGGCAAGGGCGCGTTGCCGGTCGGGTTGGCCTCGACCGTGTTCGGCGTGGACGGGTGGGGCTTGGTGGCGTGCGCGGTCGCGCCGGTGATTGGGCACGCATTCTCACCGTTTTTGGGCTTTAAGGGTGGCAAGGCCATCGCCGTCACGTTCGGGACGTGGATTGGCTTGACGCTGTGGACGGTGCCATTGGTCAGCGCGCTGTCGCTGGTGGTGTGGTACCGCCTGTTGACGGTGAGCGGCTGGGCGGTGATGGGCGCGTTGGCGTGCATGGCGCTGTTTTTCGTGCTGACGCCGACCCCGTGGGAGCATTGGGCGGCCTTTGCGGTGCAGGTAGGCGTGTTGGTCTATCGGCACCGCGCCGACTTGCGCCAGCCGTTGCGCCTGCGGGCATTGGCCAAGCGTGAGGCGGCGGGATGAGCGCGGCGACGTGGGTCGGGTTGTTCGTCAGTGCGGCGTTGGTGGCGTTGGGCGGCATTTTGCTGCTCAACGTGTTTTTGTTCCCGCGCTTGGGGCGTGGGCGGGCGTGGGCTGGGGCGTGGCCGAAGGTCTCGGTGCTGATTCCGGCACGTGACGAGGCGTTGGTGATTGGCGAGACGGTGCGGCGCTTGGCCGCGCAAGATTACCCTGACCTCGAGATTATCGTGTTGGACGACCACTCGACCGACGGCACCGGCAACCTCGCACGGGCTGCCGCGCCCAACGTGCGCGTCTTGAGCGGCGCGGATTTGCCGGACGGCTGGGCGGGCAAAAATTGGGCGTGCCACCAGCTGGCGCAGGCCGCGACCGGCGAGGTGTTGCTGTTCACCGATGCGGACGTGCGCTGGGAGGCCGGTGCGGTGCGGGCGTTGATGGCCGAGATGCAGCGCACGCAGGCCGACCTCATCACCGTCTGGCCGACCCAGCTCACGGTGACGTGGGCGGAGCGCCTGACCGTCTCGCTGATGGCGCTGGTGGTGCTGGCGTATCTGCCGATTTGGGGGGTGCATTACGTGCCGTCGCCCATCTTTGGGGCGGCCAACGGCCAGTGTATGGCGTGGCGGCGGGCGGCTTATGACAAGGTGGGCGGGCACGCGGGCGTGCGCGACAACGTGCTGGAAGACGTGACGCAAGCGCGCAGCGTCAAGGCGGCGGGCTTGCGCTTGCGGATGGCCGACGGCGCGGGCGTGGTGCTGTGCCGGATGTATCACGATTGGGGCAGTGTGCGGCGTGGGTATGCCAAGAACATCCTCGCGGGGTATGGCGGTGCGGTGCCGCTGCTGCTGGCGACGGTCTTCCATTGGCTGGTGTTTTTGTGGCCGTGGGCGTGGTTGCTGACCGGTGGCGGGGCGTGGGCGTTGGCGCTGGCCGTGCACGGGCTGATTTTGCGGATGCTGACGGCGGTCTGGACGCGCCAGCGGGCGTTGGACGCGCTGTTGATGCCGGTCTCGGTGGTGCTGATGACCGTGATTGCGTGTATTGGCACTGGCGCTATGGTGGGCCGGTTTGGAAGGGGCGCGTGGTGCGGCGCGCAGGGGCGAAGGCATGACGGTGACACACAAGCGGCGGGCGGTAGTGATTGGCGGCGGAATCGGCGGGCTGAGCGCGGCGATTCGGCTGGCGGTGCACGGTTGGGCGGTCACGGTGGCCGAGCAAAACGCGCAGGTCGGCGGCAAGATGGGCGAGTACGTGGCCGATGGCTTCCGCTGGGATATGGGGCCGTCGGTCATCACGATGCGGCACGTGTTCGAGGAGTTGTTCGCCGAGGCTGGGGCGCGCCTGAGCGATTACGTCACGCTCCTGCCGATTGACCCGCTGACGCGCTATTTTTGGCCGGACGGGGCGCAACTGGACGCCCGCGCCAGCTTGTCGGAGATGGCGGCGCAAATCGGGCAATTCGACCCCGCCGATGTCGAGGGC
>JALONY010000344.1 GCA_025454715.1 Anaerolineae bacterium | reverse complement strand
AGCAACTCGCGCCGCACCACGCGCCACAGGTCGCTTTGGCGGATGTCGTTGGTCGTCATGCCGCGGATGACCATCGAGACGGTCTGGCTGCCGGTGTTGCCGCCCGTACCAATCAGCAACGGGATGTAAAACGTGAGCGCCACCACGGTCTCCAGCTCGCTTTGGAACACGCTGAGCACATAACTGGTGATGAAGCCAGCCACGAACAAGAACACCAACCAAACGAACCGCTGGCGGATGACCTGAAAAATGGGCACGCTGAAATACGGCTCCGAGGCCGACTCGCCGCCCATGCCGCCGATGCCCAGCAGGTCTTCGGTCTGGGCTTGGGTCAGCACGTCGATGGCGTCGTCCACGGTGATGATGCCCAGCATCTTGTCGTCGGGCGTGACGACCGGCAAGGCCAAGAAGTCGTAACGACCGAGCAGGCGGGCGGCGGTCTCGGCCTTCTCGGTCGGCAGCACCGAGGTCGGGTCTTTTTCCATGAAGTTGCGGATTTGCTCACCGGCCTTGGCCGTCAGCACGTCGCGCAGGGACGACACCCCAATCAGGCGGTGGGCGGGGTCGAGCACGTACACGTCGCTGATGGTCTCGTAACGCTCATTGGTGCGGCGGATGAGCGCGAGGATTTCGGCGGCGGTCATGTCTTGGTTGACGCGGACGAACTTGCGCGTCATCAAGCGCCCCGCCGAGTCGGGCGGGTACGAGAGCAAATCGCGGATTTCTTGGGCGGTGGCCGGGTGCATATAGGCCAAGATTTCGTCTTGGCGCTCTGGGATGTCGTCGGCCAGCATCTCGACGAGGTCGTCCATCGGCAGGCGGCTGAGCAACGAGGCGGCGCGCTCGGCGGGCAACGCGCTGAGCAGCTTGTGGGCGGTGTAGCCACTGGCCTCGTCCAGCACCTCGGCGGCGGTGTCGGGCGTCAGCAAGCCGAACAGCTGGGCGCGCTCATCGTCGTCCGTCAGGCGCTCGAGGATGTCGGCGATGTCCTGCGAATACTGGTCGGACAGCAACGCACGCAACGCCTCGGCGCGAGCGTCTTCGGTCAGCGCCTCATCGCTCAGCAGCTCACGGGCGCGTTCTTCGAGGTTGTCGGGCGTCAAATCGACCACGAGCGAACCGGCGGAATCGGTGGGGAGGGTTTCTTCGGGCATCAATACGCACCTCTCTCGTGTGCCCCGACATGGGCACACGCACACCGAGCATGGCAAAAGCACCATGCCCTCTTACGGATGGGGGATGTGTTTTTGGCGCGTCGATGGGGTGGTTTGGGGCGCGGGCAGAGCGGCAGGTGGCTTCAGAAGCCCCGCCTGCCCGAGAAAGAGGCGAGGTCGGGGGGTTACGCGCTGAGGCCACCGCGCTCTAAGCGCGGCAAACTGTCATCGACCGTCGTTTTGGGAGATCTGTCTTGCGACATCTTCTTTCCTAGATGCCCATTGGGGCAGCACTGAAAATTATAGCACGACCTGAGCGTTTGGCGATAGCGGAGTCGTCAACGCACGGCGATGCGGCTGCCGGTGCCGGTCTTCTCGACCATGATGTGTACCGGAAAGCTGTCACGCAGTTCCTCGATGTGGGTAATCACCACGATCAGGTCAAAATCCTCTTGGATGGCGGTGATGGCCTCGACCAGCTTGGCGCGCCCCTCGTCGTCTTGGGTGCCGAACCCCTCATCGATGAACAAGGTGCGGAGCTGCGCGCCCGCCCGCCGCGCCAGCAATTTGCTGAGCGCCACGCGCAAGGCAAAATTGACCCGAAACGCCTCGCCGCCGCTGAACAGCTCGTAGGAACGGGTGCCGACCTCATCGGCGATTTCGATGTCCAGCGTCTCGGCCACCCCGCCCGTGACCTTCTCGCGCTGGGTGGTCAGGCGCAAGGCCATGCGCCCCTCGGTCATGCGGCGCAACAGGTCGTTGGCCAGCACCTCCAGCTCTGGGATGGCCGACTCGATAATCATGGCTGGCACGCCGTTCTTGCCGAAGGCGGTCTTGAGCACCTCGAGGCGCGCTTGCTCGGCCTGAAGCGTGGCCTGCTCGGCCAAATAGCCCTCGCGCCGCTCACGTTGCGCCTCGAGGGCGTCCAACGCCTGCTCGATGCGGCTGAGCTTGTCGCGGGCGTGCAGCATGGTTTGGTGCTGCACGCGCACCTCGTCATCGCGTTGCTTGAAGGTGCGGGCACGCTCCTCCAGCCCAGCCATCTCGACCGAGAGGGCTATGGCCTGCTCGTCCAGCTGGGCGAGGTGCGCGGTCAACCGGTCACGGCGCGCCAGCGCGTTGTCGCGGCTCTGCACATAGTTGGGCAAGGTGGCCTCAGCCGACTCGAGGCGGGCTTTGAGCGCCTCGAACCGCCGGTAATCTTCGAGGGTGCGGCGCGTCTCGGCGTGCTCCCCACGGTCATAGCCCAATTGGTCGGACTCGTGTAGCAGGGCGGCGAGGTCGGCGCGCACGTCTTGGGCATACGCCTCCGCGTCGCGTTGCGCCACCAGCGCGTCGAGGCGGGCTTGCTCGGCGGTGCGGCGGGTGGCGGCCTCGGTGGCCGAGTCGGCGCGGCTTTGCAATTTGCCCAGCGATTCTTGCAGCTTGGGCAGGTCGCGCAGGTCGCTCTCCAGTTGGTCGAGGTCGTGCTTGTGCTGTTTCAGGCGCGCATCGAGTTCTTTGGCGCGGTCGCGGCTCTGGCGGTAATCGTCGCGGAACTGCGCCAGCTCGCCCTCCAGCTCGTCCACCATCTGCTGGCGGTGTTCGGGAGTCAGCGGCTGGCCGCACAACGGGCAGCACAACGGGCAGGTCGGCGACTCGGTGGCGCGCAGGGTATCGATGCGCGTGCCCAGCGCCTTGCCCTCTTTTTCGAGGGTGGCGAGGGTGGTGCGGTGTGCCGAGATTTCCTCGCGGATGTTGGCCTCTTCCATCCGCATCAGGTCACGCTTGCCCTCTTGGGCGCGCATGGCCTCCAGCGACCCCTTGACCGCCTCGAGCTTGTCGCCCGGGTCGGCGGCCACGGCATACTCCAGCTCACGCACGGCCTGCTCCACGCGGGCAATCTCCGCGTCCAGCTTGGCGCGGGCGGCGTCGAGTTGGCGCGTCAGGGCGTTCTTGCGCTGGTCGAGGTCGTTGAGCGCGTCCAGCTTC
>JALONY010000343.1 GCA_025454715.1 Anaerolineae bacterium | reverse complement strand
TGCAGTCGTTCGACAAATACAAGGTGTTCGAGCCGCTGGACGAATTGCCGACCGTGGCCGACAAATTGGCGCCGCGCCTCGAGGGGCGTGACCTGAAAGACCTCGACGAATTGGTGACCTATACCACCCGCGAGATGGGCGCGTTGCCTGAGGCCATCCGCCAAAAGGTGATTGGGACGCCGCAGGCGCCGGTGGTCTATGACCGGCGCGCCTTGCAAGCGGTACGCCCCGCGCTGGCGGCCATCGAGCAAGAGGCGCGCCTCGTCGAGACCGACCGCTTCGCCGCCGCCAGCCGCCAAGCGTTGATTTCGCTGGCGCTGTGGGAGATTGTGTTGCTGGTGTTCGGGGTGGCGGTGCTGGGCAGCGGCATCTTGGGCGAGGGCGCGTGGTCGATGTTGTTTTTGCTGGTCGGGCTGGCGATGCTGGGCTTGTTGGTCTTGCCGTTGGCCGGGCGGGTGATGGCGGGGCGCTACGCCACGCGCATCTACGCGCAACAAAAGCTGTACCTCGACAAGCTGAGCGCCGCGACGGTCGAACAAGTCGAGTATGGGATGCGCCTGCGCCGCGACGTGACCGCGCCGCTGACGCGCTTGGTCGATGCACAGGTGGGCGTACAAGCCGAGCAATTGGCGCGCCTGCACAGCATCGAGGCCGAGATTTCCCGCCTGAGCGCCGACGTGAACAAGCTCGGGCGACGTGGATTGTTTGGATTGGGAAGGTAGTGTAGGGACGATGACGATGCAACCCCCGACGACCGCCAGCACGATGGACGTGCTGCGCGAACAGACGGTGCATGTGCTGACCGATGTGGCCGCCGCGCTGACCGGCATGGGCGGCGAGGCCGAGGCCGACCGCGCCCGCTTGCTCGACCTCGCACAAGACTTGCGCGAGGCATTCTTCCTAATCGCCATCATCGGCGAGTTCAACGCGGGCAAATCGACCTTCATCAACGCCTTGCTGGGCGAGGGCTTGTTGCCGATGGGCATCACCCCGACCACCGAGGCCATCGAGCTGGTGCGCTATAGTGCGACGGCCAACCGCATCCCGACCCTGCGCGAGAACAGCAGCATCCGCGAGTGGGGGCACCCCAACACCGGCGCGCCCGGGGTGGCGTTGGTCGATACGCCCGGGACGGGGTCGGTGTTTCAGCGCCACGAGACGACCGCCAAGGCGTTCTTGCACCGCGCCGACCTCGTGATTTTCGTGATGAGCGCCAAGCGCGCCGTAGCCGACTCCGAGCGGATGTACCTCGACCTCGCCCGCCAATACGGCAAGAAAATCCTGTTGGTCATCAACCAAGTCGATTTGTTGGAGCCGAGCGAGCAAGACACGGTGCGGCGGTTCGTCGAGCAGCAGGTGCGCCAGCATCTCGACCTCCAGCCGTTGGTGTTCATGGTCAGCGCCAAGAAGGCGCTGGCGGGCGAAGATGGCGGCTTGGGCGCGGTCAAGGCGCATTTGCGCGGGGTGTTCACCCAGACGCCCCCCGCCCAGCAAAAACTGCTGGCGCAATTGGCCACGGCGGGGCAGTTGGTCGGCAAGTATGCCCATGTGATGCGCGAGAAGTATGACGCGGTCAGCGCCGACTCGACCCGCGCCAAGACCTTGCGCGTCGAGCTGGAACAGCAGTCTGTGGGCATGAGCGAGCCGCTGAAGCAAGCGCGCCACGGGGTCGAGGCGTTGTTCGACGGCTTGCGCGAGCGCGGGGCGGCTTTCATCGACGCCAACCTGAACGTGCGCTTGATTGGGCGCGGCATGAGCAAGGAAAAATTGCAGGCCGCCTTCATGGAGCAAGTCATTGGGCGGGTGCCGCGTGACCTGAACGATGCCGCCAGCGCCTACATCAACGCGGTGGTCGATAACAGCCGGACGTATTGGCGCGGGGTGATTGACCGGCTGAACAAATTGCGCGAGGTGCTGGAGGGCGACATCGGCGGCCTCGACGCCACCGCCTATGCCCAGCAACGCGAGGGCTTGGATGAGGCCATCCGCATCGCCGAGACCCAGCTTCAGGCGTATCAGAGCGGTAAGGTGGTCAGCGACCTCAACGAGCTGTTCGAGGGCAACCTGTCGGCCTTGCGCTTCAGCTTGCTGGGCACGCTGAGCGGCGCAGTGCTGGTGATTTTGGCCGTCAGTGCGCCCGGGGCGTTGTTCACCACGGCGGGCGCGGCGGCGGCACCGTTCGCCTTCCCCGCCTTCTTGATTGGCGCGCCCATCGCGCTGATTGGTGGGACGTTCTTGGTGCGCTACTTGCTGAAGGTGGCCAACGACACCAAGCGCGATTACTTGGCCAAGGTGGACGGGTTGCAAAAAGCCTATGACGACGCGCTGGATACCGTGACCCAAAAGGAGCGCGCCCGCTTGTCGCAATACGGCATTCAGGTGCTCACGCCGGTCTTCAGCCGCCTCGAGGCGGTCTCGAGCGAAAGCAAGGCGCAATATGAGCGGTTCACCGGCTATCGCGAGCGCCTGAGCGCGATTCGCACGTCGGTCGAGGCGGAAGTGTAAAAAGTTTACACTTTTACCCGCGAAAATTTACAGGCGTCTCATCTGGCGTCAAGCCAAACCCGTGTATCCTGTTTCGGTGCACGGGTTTTTGATTGGGCGCTCGTCGCGCCCGCACATATCCTACAGGAGAGACCACCCCCATGAAAAACGCAAACCCCATCGTCGTCGCTTTGATTGCCTTCGTCCTCGGCGCGGGCATCGGCATCGGCGGCTACATCTTCGCTGTCGGCGGCTCTGGCGAGGCCAGCGCCCCGATTTCCGCCCCGACCCTGAGCCCGTTCAACGGCGAGGCGCTGGCGACCGAGAACGCCGCCCTGCGCGCCCAAGTCGATGCACTGGCGACCGCCGCCGCG
>JALONY010000342.1 GCA_025454715.1 Anaerolineae bacterium | reverse complement strand
ACATCGTCATAAGCTGTTGTGTTATCTTGATTTTGGATAGATGTTATCCACTGCTTTGGGCTTTGTATGAAGGAAGTTTTCGAGATGCCTCAATATGTTGCACAAAAGGGCAAAGCGGCCTCACCTCAGGTCGAGGCGATGGGTGCCGCGCTCGGCCCGATGATTAGCAATATCCGCGCCGAAGAGGTCAGGATGGTGCTCAAGGAGTATGGGGTGGAAGACATCGATTTGCAACAATGGTACCCCCAACAGCTCCTGCTCGACATCTTTCGCGCTGTCGAAGGGCAGTATGGAGAGTTTTCCGAGAATCTGGTCGCCATCGGAATTCAAGCTATCGATGCCTTTGCTTTCCCAGATAGCGTGACCGACATCGAGGCGGTCATCCAGTTCTTGCAAGGCGTGTACCAGATGACGCACCGTAACCACCCCGCAGAGGAAAGCTGGCTGTGCCACAAAGTCGGCGAGAACGCCTACGACATTACCGCCAATATGCCTTACCCCGACGCCTCGAGCTACGGCTATTTGTACGGGCTGGCGCGCCGCTTCGCCCCCAAGGGGATGCGCGCCAGCGTGTCGTCGCCCATCCAAGAGGAGGGCAAGCCGACCCGCTTTGAAGTCCGCTTCGTCGGGTGATGCAACGCGCCCGCCCCTGATTTTATATGGCAGGGGCGGGCGCCTGTGTGCCTTACAATTCCGCCAGTGCCTTGCGCGCAATCACCAGCCGCTGAATCTGGCTCGTCCCCTCGCCGATGCTCATCAGGCGCTGGTCGCGGTACATGCGCTCGACCGGATACTCGCGGCTGTAGCCATAACTGCCGTGGACTTGGATGGCGTCGTGACATACCTTCTCGGCCACCTCCGACGCCTGCAATTTGGCCATCGCCGCCATCTTGGTGTAGTCGCGCCCAGCGTCCTTCATCCACGCCGCCTTGTAGACCAGCGTGCGCGCCGACTCGATGCCCAGCGCCGCGTCGGCAATCATCCACTGGATGGCCTGCTTGTTGGCGATGGGCTCACCGAACGCGGTACGCTCTTTGGCATACTTGACCATCTCCTCATACGCGCCTTGCGCCAGCCCGACGCCCAGCGCCCCGATGCTGATGCGCCCGCTGTCCAGCGTCTGCATGGTCTGGACGAAGCCCGCGCCCTCCGCGCCCAACAGGTTGCCCAGCGGCACGCGCACATTTTCCGTGAGCCCGCGCTGGGGTCGGTGCGGCACAGCACGATGATGACCGGCGCATAGGACGGGTTGGTAATCCACGCCTTTTGGCCGTTAATCACCCACGAGTCGCCGTCGCGCTGGGCGCTGGTTTGCGCGCCGCCCAGCAGGTCGCTACCGGCCTGCGGCTCGGTCAAGGCCAAAGCGCCGAGGTGCACCCCATCGGTCAGGACGGGCAACCAGTGCGCCTTTTGCGCCTCGGTGCCCCACCGCACGATGGGCCCGACGCCCAATCCGTTGTGCGCGCTAATCGAGAGGGCGGTGCTGCCGCACACCCGCCCAAGCTCCTCGACCGCAATCGAGGCCGACAGCGTGTCGAGCCCCGCCCCGCCCAGCTCTTCGGGCACTTGCATACTGAGCAACCCGAGGTCGCGCATCTTGCGGATGGCCTCGCGGCGCATCTGGCCGGTCTCGTCCACCTCGTGGGCGTAGGGCTTGACCTCGGCCTCGCAAAAGTCGCGCACCACGCGCTGGAACATCGATTGCTCATCGTTCAGGTCAAAATCCATCATCGTCCTACAGAATCCCTTCGTTGCCCGCATACGGTAAATCGAACGTGTCGGCGACGGCGGGGTGCGTCACCTTGCCTCGGTGCAGGTTCAAGCCCAGCGCCAGCCCCGGGTCGGATTGCAGGGCGTCCTTCAAGCCGTGGTCGGCGATTTTCAAGACGTAGCGCAGGGTGGCGTTGCTGAGCGCGAGGCTGCTGGTGCGCGGCACCGCGCCGGGCATGTTGGCCACGCCATAATGTACCACGCCATCGACCACATACGTCGGCTGGCTGTGGGTGGTCACTTTGGTCGTCTCGACGCACCCGCCCTGATCGACCGCGACATCGACGATGACGCTGCCCTCCGGCATGTGTTGCAGCATGTCGCGCCGGATGAGGCGCGGCGCTTTCGCCCCCGTGACCAAGACCGCCCCAATCACCGCGTCGGCGCTATACACGGCCTGCTCGATGTTGGCGGCGTTGCTATACAGCGTGACGAACCGCCCGTGCAGCACGTCGTCGAGGGTGCGTAGCCGGTCGATGTTGATGTCGAGCAAGGTCACTTGCGCGCCCATGCCCAGCGCCATCTTGGCCGCTTGCGTCCCGACCGTGCCGCCGCCCAACACCACCACGTGCGCGGGGCGCGTGCCCGGCACGCCGCCCATCAACACGCCGCGCCCGCCTTGCTTCTTCTCGAGGGTGTGGGCGGCCACCTGAATGCTCATGCGACCGGCCACCTCGCTCATCGGCTCCAGCAACGGCAAGCGCCCGTGCCGGTCGGTCACGGTCTCATAGGCTACGCCGGTCACGCCGCTGTCCAGCATGGCGTGGGTCAGCTCACGGGCGGCGGCGAGGTGCAAATAGGTGAACAACACCAAGCCCTCGCGCAGGTACGGGTATTCGCTGGCCTGCGGCTCCTTCACCTTGACCACCATCTCGGCCTTGTGCCAGACCTCGGCGGCGGTGTCGAGCAGGGTGGCCCCCGCTCTGGTATACTCATCGTCGCCAAAGGCGCTGCCCGCGCCCGCGCCGCGCTCGACGTACACAGTATGGCCGTGCTGCACCAATTGCCCGACCGCCGCGGGCGGCAGTGAGACGCGGTTCTCGTCGGTCTTGATCTCTTTGGGGATGCCAATCAACATAAAACAACATTCCTTTTGGACGGAGCACTTAGACGGTTACGACAATCGCACCTGCGAGGTCGCTTGTGCGAGTTGCACATAGTATGCCACAGTTGGGTCAAAAAAGGATGAGTCCGCCGCGGCGGAGATGAGAGGGTCGGGGATGATGAAACGAGGACTGATGCGCGGGGTGTGGGTGCTGATGTTTGGGCTGGGGGTCGGGCTGATGCTGCGCGCCCAAGAGCCGACGCCGGTGCCGCGCACCCTCATCCCTGCCGATGTGTGCGCGCAAGCGTTGGGCGTGGCCTTGCTGACGGCCAGCGATGCGTGCGTGGGCAAGCCTTACGGCTTCGCCTGCAACGGCGGCGCCAGCCCACAGGTCGAACCGGCGGGGCCGGTGGCCAATTCGCTGTCGCCGGTCGGGGCGTTGGTCGAGGCCAACGTGGTGCAATCCCTGCGGACGCAAGGCATCGACCCGACCGGCTCGTACATGGGCATCGCCTATTTGCGGGTGGCCTCGCCCGACTCACAAGTCACGTTCTCGGGCTTGTTGCTGGGCGATGTGCGCGTGACCAACGTCACCCCGCCCGATTTTCCGGCGTGGCAAGCGCTCGAGGTGGTCACGGTCGATTCCGACCTCGCGTGTGAGTCCGCGCCGCACAGCACGCTGATTTTGCAAAACCCCGTGCCGGGGGTATCGGCGCGGGTGGTGGTCAACGGCGTCAGCCTCGACCTGAACGGCACATTGGCCGTGCAGACGCAGGGCGATTACACCGTCTACGCGGTGCTGAGCGGCGAATTGCGCGCCCTCGCGCTGGGCGAGCGCCAGACGGTGGCCGCCGGGCAATCGGTCAGCGCGCCGCACGCGCCCGGGTTGTTCAGCCAGCCGGTGGCGCCGCTCAGCGCGCCCCGCGTGGTCGATGAAGAGCGCATCAATCACTTGCCGCTGGCCTTGTTCGACCGTCCGGTGCAGATTGCACAAGGTGGCTTCGCCCGCACCAGCGCGCCGGTCAATTTGCGCGTGGCGCCCAACACCGACGCCACCGTCATCGTGCAGGTGGCCGCCAACGAAAATGCTGGCCAGCGGGCAGACCGGCTGGATGTTCGCCGAACTGCTCCAAGGCGATTTCGCCAGCGTGGCGCGCACCTACGAGGCCACGCCCGCGCCGGTGCAGCGCCTCGGTGATTTGGGCTTCAAGGCGCGCATCATCGCCCCGCGGGGGTTCGATGTCCGCACCGCGCCCGATACCGCGTTTCCGGTTTTGGGGTTCATCCCCAACGGCGCGGAGGTCGAGCTGTTGGCGCGCAGCCCGTATAGCCCGTGGGTGAAGATTAAGACCGGTGAGTCCGAGGGGTGGGTGGCGTTGCTGGCGGTCGAGACGCGGGCGGTCATCGACGCCCTGCCGGTCGATACCAACGTGCCGCCGCCACCCGCCCCGACCCGCGTGCCCGGGTCGTTCGGCAACGCCTTCCCCGACCCGAACTGTTACCCGAACTGCTGAGGCGCGTGTTTCGTTCGTCCGCAAAGCGTGAGGGTGGCTCCCGACTGGAGGAGTCCCCCTCACCCGACCTCCAGCGCGTACACGTCGCTCTTCTTCCAGCCCGACTCGGCGGCCACCTGCTTGGCCGCCATCGAGCGCGACTCGCCCGCCGCGAGGCGCTGGGCGAGGGCGGCGCGCACCCGCGCCTCGTCCCATGCGCTCGGTTCCGGCGCGGGCGCGAACATCAGCACGATTTCGCCGCGTGGCGGGGTGGCCTGAAAATGCCGCAGTACCTCGCCAATCGTTCCCCGCGTAAATTCCTCGAATTTTTTGGACACCTCGCGGGCGACGCAGCACCCGCGCCCCTCGCCCAAGCCCTCGACTGCCGCGGCCAGCGCATCGGTCAGGCGGTTGGGCGACTCGTAGGCCACCAACGTCCGCCGCACGTGCGCCAAACTGCCGAACAGCTCGGCCAAACCCTTGCGCGGTAAAAATCCCAAATAAATAAAAGAATCGGTCGGCAGGCCGGAGGCCGTCAGGGCGGGCAAGAGCGCGCTGGCGCCCGGCAACGCCTCGACCCGATAGCCGCGCTGGATGGCCTCGCGCACCAGCTCGTACCCGGGGTCGCTGAGGGCGGGCGTGCCCGCGTCGCTGATTAAGGCCACGTCCCCCTGCTCCAACGCGGCAAAAATCGCGTCGAGCTTGCTCAATTTATTGTGCTCATGGTAGCTGGTCAACGGGGCGCGGATGTCGTAATGCTGGAGTAAGACGCGGCTGGTGCGCGTGTCCTCACAGGCGATGAGGGCGGCTTCCTTCAAGATACGCAACGCCCGCAATGTGATGTCTTCGAGGTTGCCGATGGGGGTCGGGACGAGGTACAGGGTTCCGGTCATGGGGTTTCCGTAGGGTTTGCGCGGCGCGGGCGTCTCAATCGAGCCATGCGCGTATGTTATCATAAGCCATACCTTGCCGATGATGGAACGTGAATTCACCGATGACCCGTTTTCGTACCCTCCTCCCGATTGTGGCCGCCCTGTTGGGGGGGCTGATGCTGACCAACGCCCCAGCCACTGCCCAAACGGTCGATTTTGCCGTGTGCGCCAACGCCACGCCCGAGAGCGTCTCGGACGACTGCATGTCGCTGATGCTCGCTTTCCCCGACCCGACCGTCTCGCCGGTTGCGCTCGACCAATACACCATCAGCAATTACAGCTTCTATAAGGTCAAGGCCGCCGGGTCGGCGGTGCACGACGCCCCCGGGGGCAACGTGCTTCGCACATGGCCGCAGGGCTTCCACTTCGTGCGCGCCCTTGCGCTCAGCGAGGGCTGGATCCAAATCGACGATGGCGGCTGGATGCTGGAAAGCGACCTGCAATACTCGCCCGCCTCTGGCCTGACCGGTGTGCGCTTGCTGGACGGGCTGAACAACCCGTTCGCGTGGGCGCTCGATTTGATGTGCACGTCGCCGGCGCGCAACAAAATTGCGAGACGGGGCGGTTGCTCAAGCGCTTCGACCGCGTGAACATTTTCGCCACGGTGGTCGATGAGTCGGGTTGGCGCTGGTACATGGTCGGCCCCGACCAATGGGTCGAGCAGCGGGTGGTGGCCAAGCCGGTACGTGCCGAGCGCCCTGCCGATTTCGAGGGGCGTTGGGTGGCGGTTGACCTGTACGAGCAGGTGCTGGTGGCCCGGTGTTCGCCACCGTCATCTCGACTGGCCTGCCCGGCACCGACACCCCCGAGGGCGCGTTCAAGGTGTGGGCGGCCTTGCCCGCTGACCGGATGAGCGGCTTCGCCGGTGCCCCGACCGCCTATGACCTGACCGGCGTGCCGTGGGTGCAGTATTTCGACGGTTCGATTGCGCTGCACGGCACGTATTGGCACAACAATTTCGGCTACCGTCGTAGCCGCGGGTGCGTCAACCTGAGCATCAGCGACTCGCGTTGGCTGTTCGAGTGGGCGGAAGATGGCGACCAAGCCCCGCGCAACGTCAAGCCGGTGGAAGACCCGACCGGCTTGGGCGTGCTGGTGTGGTC
>JALONY010000341.1 GCA_025454715.1 Anaerolineae bacterium | reverse complement strand
TACTTGCAATCGTTGAGCAACGCCACGCCATAATTGCCCTCGCTCAGGTCAACCCATTTTTGCGCGCAGGTCTCGAAGCGCGCCCAATCCCACGAGGTGTTGCGGTGCGTCGGGCGCTGCACGTGCCCCCATTGCACCTCGTAGCTGGCCACCGGCGACAACACCTCGACCGGAAACGCCACCTTGAGCAACATATGGCGCTCCTGCCAGTCCATCTCGGTCTCGAAGTCGATTTGGCGGCGGGTGTGCGATAGCGAAATACGCTGGACATAGGCGCTCTGGCCGATGCGCCGCCGGATTTCGAGCGTGGCGCGCAACGGCCCCGCCTCGACCACGCGCACCGACTCCGCGGGCTCGGCCAAGACGCACGTATCGTCATAAAAGATGTCGATGTCCCACGCATCCCAGTTCAACGGGCGATCCTCGAACATCTGCCATTGATTGGCCACCGCCCCCGCGGGCAAGATGTCGCGCTCGGCCACCTTGTCGTATATCCGCACGATGTCGCCCGCGTCGTTGAGCGTCAGCCGGATGTAGCGGTTCTCCAATGCGGTCGGCGAGGCGACCAAACCGGTGGGTGGCAACGGGTAACCAGAGGCCGCAAGGCTGAGCGGTATCACGCTGTAGGGCGGCAGTGCGCCCGCGTCCAGCCAAACCCCGCCCTCGGTCGGTTGCGCCAAAACCGGTTGTCCCTCGCGCACCAACGCGGGCAAAGCGTGCGGCACGAACACCACATCGGTGCGCTCGAAGCCGGTCGGGTTGACCAAGACCCACGCCCCGCCCACCTGCGCCACCACCACGCGCAACGCGGCCTCGCGCACGGCCTCGGTCTGCTGGCGCACCTCGGCATACTGCGCCAGCGACTCGGTATAGACCGCCCCGATGCTACTCCCGGGGATGATGTCGTGGAACTGGTTGAGACAGACCGTCTTCCACGCCTCACGCAGCACAGCGTGCGGGTAAGCATAGGTCGGGTCGGCGAGGCTGGCGACCGCCGCCAAGAACTCCGCATCGTGCAACAAGAACTCCGCTTGGCGGTTGGCGCGCTTGTTGCGGCTCTGGGTGGTGTACGTCCCGCGGTGAATTTCGAGGTATAGCTCGGCGTTCCACGTCGGCAGGTGCGCGCCGCTCTCGCGCTCCAGTTGGCGGAAAAAATCAATCACCCGCCCCTGTCGCACGCGGGGCACCGCCGGAAAGTCGGCCAAGACCTGCGCGTTTTCGTTCATCTCGCGGGTCGGGCCCCCGCCCCCGTCGCCATAGCCATAGCTCATCAGCATCACGCGCTGCACGTCTTTGTGCTTCAGCTTCGCCCACGACCCCAACGCCGCGAACGCATTCAAACCGGCGTTGTAGGTGGCCGAGCGCATCAGGTCGGCGGGGGTGGCCTCCCCCGTCCACGGGTGGTCGGGCGTGGTGCTGAAATGCGTCAGCACCTTGGTGCCGTCCAGCCCCTGCCACCAAAATGAGTCATACGGCAGTTTATTGACCTGATTCCAGCCGATTTTGATGGTGAAGAAATACTCTAGCCCAGCCAATTTGATGAGCTGCGGCAGGTTCCACGCATAGCCGAACACGTCCGGCAACCACAACACCGGCGACTCGGCACCCGCCCCGAACTGCTCACGGAAAAACGCCCGCCCCAACATCAACTGGCGCGCCAGCGACTCGCCACCCGTGATGTTGCAATCGGCCTCGACCCACATCCCGCCAATCGGCTCCCAGCGCCCCGCTTGGACTTGCGCCTTAATCGCCTCGAACAAGGCCGGATGGTCTTGGCGCACGACCTCGTAAAGGTGTGGCTGGCTTTGGGTAAAGTGATACGCCGGAAAATCCTCCATCTGGCGCAACACGGTGTGAAACGTCTGGGCGGCCTTGCGGCGGGTCTGCCCCAACGTCCACAGCCACGCAACATCGATATGGGCGTGCCCCGCCGCCACCACCTCGACATCGAGCGCGGGCGCGGCGCGCCGCACGCCCTCGGTCAAGATGTCCAACGCCTCCGGCAGGCTGGCATAAAAGTCCGCCCCGAGCGGCTCACGGGTGTTCAGCCGCTTAAAGGCGGCGTCCAACGCGTTCAGGAGGCGCGCTTTGGCCGGTTGGTTATCGTCCAGCAGGTTGGCGGCTTGCAGTGCGGTGCGCGCCCACGCCAGCAAGCGGCGCACCTGCGAATCGACCAACCCGACCGCGCTGGCGCGCATCACCAGCGGCTTGCCCGCCCCCAGCAAGCCCGTCCAACCGTGCAACATCACCGAATGTTCGCGCCCGTCGCGCAGGTGCGCGGGCAACGTCAACGCGGGGTGATGCCGGTCAACCGCGGCATACGGCACCCCGTCGAGGTAGACCAACGCCTCAGGGTGGCTGAAATCGCCCGAGTCGCCGATGCCCAACACCAGCTCGCACGGCGCGTCAGCCTCGAACTCGGGCGGGACGCTGAAACTGCCGTACAGGGCGAACTGTACATCGCGCCCGCCCCAGACCGCGCCTTCGGGCACGGCCACCGCCTCGGCAGGGGCAACCGCTGGCGGCGGGGTGTGCCCATCGGGCAGGACGAGCAAGCGCAACGGTGACAGCGCCACGCGGGCGCGGTACGCCAGTGGCTCAATCAAAGCGATACGCTGGGCGATTTTGGCGGCGGTCATGCGGGAATCATGGTGGTGCATCGGCGGCCTCATAGGGTTGGGTGAAGAGATGCGCCCACAGTATAGCCAATCTCGTCGGGGTTTTCCGCCTCACCCGCCCCCGACCGGCCTCGCCCGCCGCTTCGGGCGTACACTAGCCCTATGACTACGCATACTGCCGGAGGCCAAACCCCGATGCCCACCCTGACCGCCGATGCCTGCTGGAATGCCATCGTCACCCGTGACCGCTCCTATGATGGGTTGTTTTTCGTCGCCGTGCACACCACCGGCATCTACTGCCGCCCCGGGTGCCCCAGCCGCACCCCCAAGCGCGAAAACGTCAGCTTTTTCGGGTTACCTGCCGCTGCCGAGGCCGCCGGTTTCAGGCCGTGCAAGCGGTGCCACCCCCAGCTCTCCACCCCGCGTGACCCGTCGGTG
>JALONY010000340.1 GCA_025454715.1 Anaerolineae bacterium | reverse complement strand
CACGAATAGCCCATTTTCAGCTCGAGGTCGGGGATGATGCTGCACAGGTTGGCGTTGCCGCAGCGCTCCCCATAGCCGTTGACCGTGCCCTGTACCTGCACCGCGCCCGCCTGCACCGCCGCCAGCGAGTTGGCCACCGCCAGCTCCCCGTCGTTGTGCGTGTGGATGCCGAACTGCACCGCGGGGAAGGCTTGGCGCGCCATCGTGACGTATTGCGCCACCTCCCACGGCAACGAGCCGCCGTTCGTATCGCACAACACAATCACGTCTGCTCCGCCATCCGAGGCCGCCCGCAACTATTCGAGGTCGAGCTTCAGGCCATCGAAAAAGTGCTCCGCGTCATAAATCACCTCTTTGCCGAGGCTCTTCAGGTACGCCACGCTCTCGCGAATCATCCGCAAGTTCTCTTCGGGCGTGGTCTGCAACACATCGCGCACATGCAGCATCGAGGTCTTCCCGACCACCGTCACCACCGGCGTATGCGCCTCGACCAAAGCGCGGATGTTCTCGTCTTCCTCGGGGCGCGCCCCCTTCCGACACGTCGAGCCGAACGCGGCGACTTTCGCGTGGCGCAACGGCAACTCGCGCACCGCCTCGAAATACGCCGCGTCCTTCGGGTTCGAGCCCGGCCAGCCGCCCTCGATATACGACACGCCCAAGTCGTCCAATAGGCGCGTCACTTTCAGCTTATCGGCCACCGACAGCGAAATCCCCTCGCGTTGGGTGCCGTCTCGCAGTGTCGTATCGTAGATTGCGACTCGACCGGTCATCCCTATCCCTCGCTTATGCCGTGGTCAACACCCGCGCAGGGTGTGCCGATTCATAGGCTTTGGCCTCATCGTCGAGGCCGAGCAAAAAGCCGAGTTGGTCAACACCATTCAGCAAGCAATACCGGCTGAACGGGTCAACCGGAAACGTCACGGCGCGCCCGTCGGGCAGCGTCAACGTCTGCGCCTCGAGGTCAACCACCACCTCAGCGGTCGGGTCTTCTTGCGCCAACGAAATCAGTTGTTGCTGGGTCGGCTCATCCACGATGATGGGCAGCAAGCCGTTCTTGAGCGAATTGCCCTTGAAGATGTCGGCGAAATACGTGCTCACCACCGCCCGAATCCCCGCGCCCATCAGCGCCCACGGCGCGTGCTCACGCGACGACCCGCAACCGAAATTGTGGCCGGCAATCAAGACCTTCGCGCCCTGATACTGCGGCTGATTGAGCGGAAAATCCGCCTTGGGCGTCCCGTCGGCGTTATAGCGCCAATCGCTGAAGGCCGCCGCGCCCAAACCGGCCTTGTCGGTCACCTTCAGATAGCGCGCTGGGATGATTTGGTCGGTGTCGATGTCGTTGATGGGCAGCGCGACCATGCTGCCGCCAAACCGCTTGATGGGTTCCATTATGTCCCTCGTCGTTATGCCTGCATATCACCGACGGGCGCGACCAGACGCCGCGCCCGTCCAAGTTCATTCGTTAGACCGTGACCGTGCGCGGGTCGGTCACCACGCCCGCCACGGCGGTTGCCGCAGCCGTCAGCGGGCTGGCGAGGAAGGTGCGCCCGCCCTTGCCCTGACGCCCCTCGAAATTGCGGTTGCTGGTGCTCACCGCGTATTGCCCGGGCGCCAGTTGGTCGCCGTTCATCGCGATGCACATCGAGCAACCGGCCTCACGCCACTCTGCGCCCGCCTCGCGGAAGATGCGATCCAAGCCCTCGGCCTCGGCTTGCGCCTTCACCCGTTGCGAGCCCGGCACCACCATCACGCGCACGCCGTCGGCCACCTTGCGCCCTTGGATGAACTTGGCCGCCTCGCGCAGGTCACCGATGCGGCTGTTGGTGCAGCTCCCGATGAACACCACGTCCACCTTCTTGCCCAACAGCGGCTCATTCGGCTGCAAGCCCATATAGGTCAGCGCCTTGTCCAACGCCACCTTGGCGCTGTAATCGCTCAAGCTGGCCGGGTCGGGCACGCGGTCGGTAATCCGCATCCCCATGCCCGGGTTCGTCCCATAGGTAATCATCGGCACGAGGTCATCGGCGTTCAGCTCGACCAACGTGTCGTACGTCGCGCCCTCGTCGGTCGGCAGGGTGCGCCAATGAGCCACCGCCGCGTCCCAATCGGCACCCTTCGGCGCGTAAGGCTTGCCCGCCACGTATTGGAAGGTCGTCTCGTCCGGCGCAATCATGCCAGCGCGTGCGCCGCCCTCGATGCTCATGTTGCAGATGGTCATGCGGCCTTCCATGCTCAGGGCACGGATGGCCGAGCCGGTGTACTCCAGCACGTAGCCCGTCCCGCCGCCCACGCCAATCTTGGCGATGATGGCGAGGATGATGTCCTTGGCCGTCACACCAGCGTGCAGCGTGCCATTCACGCGGATTTCCATGGTCTTGGGCTGGTTTTGCAGCAACGTCTGGGTGGCCAGCACGTGCGCCACTTCACTGGTGCCGATGCCGAACGCCAGCGCACCGAACGCGCCGTGGGTGCTGGTGTGGCTGTCGCCACAGACGATCGTCATGCCGGGTTGGGTCAAGCCCTGCTCCGGCCCAATCACGTGCACGATGCCTTGGTTCTGCGTCCCCAGTTGATACAGCGGGATGCCGAAATCGGTGCAATTCTTGGTCATCACGTCCAGTTGTGCCGCCGCCTGCACATCCGTGACCGGAATCAGGCCATCAGCACCGCGTGGCGTGGTCGGCGTGCTGTGATCCATCGTCCCCAGCGTCTTATCGGGGCGGCGCACCTTCAGGCCGCGCTCGCGCAGTTGCGTAAACGCCTGCGGCGACGTGACCTCGTGCACGAGGTGCAAATCGATGTACAACACCGCCGGGGTGTCCGGCGTCTGCGGGCGCACGAGGTGCGCGTTCCATACCTTCTCGAACAGGGTCTTTGCGCTCATGGTCTCTTTCTTACCTATGCTCCAAGCGGCTTTTTCAACCACAGCCGCCTTACGATCGTGCGGGTATTCTCACTCAACGGGTTGGTGCCCGCCATCTCTTCCGAGACGGTCAGCTCCCATCCCTCCGCGCCCATTTGGGCGATAATTTGGTACAGGGTGGCGTGGTCTTTAACCTCGGTCACGGCGTGGTTGCCATCCGGCATCAAGACCGTCACCTGCGCCCTCACGTCAAACAACTCGGCCACCGCGTACAGCCAGCGCGTCACGGCTCAGTCCCC
>JALONY010000339.1 GCA_025454715.1 Anaerolineae bacterium | reverse complement strand
CGCTCGAAGCTGAGCAGGGTTTGGTCGCCTTCCAACAGCAGCGCGTCCCCGTCGAGGGTATAGCGCGTCACGCTGGCCAGCGCGGCCAAGTAGGCGATTTCTTGGGTCATCAGGGCTTCCGGCTCACAATACATCATGGTGCTCATGGGCGACTCGAAGGTCAGGGCGTCGCCGTCGAGGGTGTAACCTGCGCCATAGCCGTTGCAACCGGCGTTGCCGCCACTGCTGCCGTCAGGGTTGAAGCCGAGGGTGATAATCGACCCCTCGACCACCGGCGCGACGCCGAGGCTGACCAATTGCCACGTCGTGCCCGCCAACGGGTTATCGGACGATACCGGCGTGTCGGCGTCTTGGGCGCGGGTGTGGGCGGGGCCGGTCAGGATGGCCATCACGATGGCGAGGGCGAACAAGATGGATTTCATGGGGTAGAACCTCCTAGATGGATGTGACGTGTGGTACGGCGATAAGACGCCCGCGCTAGGCGATTTGTTCCATCCGGCGTGACGCGGCACGGGTTCGGGCGTACAATACGGTCAACCTCTATCCGTGCAGCGCGTTTTCAGCGGGTTCGTCGCATCGTCATGCTCCCAGCCACCCCCTCCCCCCATACCCTCCTCATCGTCGATGACGAGGAGAACATCCGCTCGGCGCTCAGCACGTTCTTGGCGCGCTTGGGTTATCGCGTGTTGTCGGCCAGCACCGGCAGCGAGGCGCTGGCCATCGTCGAGCGCCAAGAGCCCGACCTCGTGCTGCTGGACGTGATTTTGGACGAGAGCAACCCCGCCCAGATGAGCGGCCTCGAGGTCTGCCAGCGCCTGCGCTCACGCTCACGCTTCATCCCGATCATCATGCTGACCTCGTACCCCGAGTGGCAGGTCGAGAGCCTCGGGCAGGGCGCGATCGCCTTCATCACCAAACCGTGGGACAACAACGCGCTGGCCAACCAAATTCGGGCGACCTTGGGCGCCATCCCCGATTTGCACATCGACACCGAGCACCTGCGCGTGACCCGTGACGGGCGGCAAATCGACCTGACCCCGATCGAGTTCGCGCTGTTGGCGTTCTTGGCACGCCATCCCAACCGCCAGTGGGCGCGTGAAGACCTGCTGACGCACGTCTGGGGCACGACGTGGGCGGGCTTCGAGCGCACGGTTGACCGGCACGTGGCCGCCCTACGGCGCAAGCTCGGTTTGCAGCGCGATGAGCTGATCGAGACCATCCACGGCATCGGTTATCGCTTGGTGACCGGCTGAGGGGGTGGCGGATGCTGTATCGTTGGCTGTATGGGCTGGGCGTGGTCGGGTGGGGGGTGGTGCTGGTTTGGCTGATCGAGAACTCGGCGCGCACCGGCCAACCCTTGCTGACCGTGCGCGCCTCGTCGCTGTTCGTCTTGTTGTGGATGTTGATAGGGCTGGGGTTCGGGCTGGCGTGGGTGCTGCGGATGGTGCGCGCCCGCCGCATCGACCGCGCATGGGTGCGCCAATTTCAGGCCATGTCGGCCAGCCTCGACGAGGCAGTCATCCTGTGCGATAAGCGCGGCAAATTGCGCTGGCACAACGCGGCGGCCTATACGTTGGTCACGCAGGGCGGCGCCAAAGACGCCTTGCCCGCGCTGGTCAAGCAGCAACGCCAAAACCCGCGCCAAGTCTTGCGCCAGACGGTGGCGCTCTCCGAGACCGAGCGCTACACCGTGCAGGCCGTGGCACTCGATAAGCGCAGTTTCGCCGTGATTTACCGCCCGATGACCGGCGGGGCGGCCAAAAACGCCTTCTACGAGAACTTCATCCGGCGCATCGTGCACGACCTGCGCAACCCGCTGGCCGCCATCATCGGGCACGCCGCCAACCTCAGCCAAGCCCCGACCGTCGAGCCGGAGGCGTGGCGCAAGTCCATCCGCACCATCGAGGACGAGGCGCACCGCCTGACGCGCTTGGTCGATAGCATGTTGTTCGATGCGCGCCTCGCCTATGTGCCGCTCCAACCCCAGCGGCTCGACCTCGCCGACGTGCTGGAAGAAGCGCTATACGGCCAAGAAGACCGCGCCGCCCGCCAAGCCCAGACCTTGCAACTGCACCTCCCGCCCGAAAATGCCCCGTTCGACGGCGACCGTGACCTGCTGTTGCGGACGTTCGAGAACCTGATTGACAACGGCCTCAAATACTCGCCCGCGGGCAGCACCATCACCGTCCAGCTCGCCCACGACACCGGCGATTACGTCGTCACGGTGCAGGACAACGGCGAGGGCATCCCGCCCGAATACTTGCCCGACCGCATTTTCGAGCCGCTGGTGCGCGCCAAACAGACCGGCAGCGGCAGCGGCTTGGGCTTGTCGATCGTCCGAAAAATCGTCGAGATGCACGGCGGCAGCATCAACGCCCACAGCAAGCTCGGCACCGGCACCACCATGACCGTCCGTTTTCCCCAGCCCCAGCGAGGTTGACCCCGCCATGCCCCACCGCTCCCCCGTGTTGCTGATTGTGTTGCTGGCCGCCCTGTGGGTCGGGGGGTGCGCGGCGGTCGATGTGCGCGTCGAGTCGCTGGCGACCCTGACCCCCGCACCCAGCCCGACCGCACCGCCCCCGCCCACCCCTGCCGTCCAAGCCGAGTTCAACGCCGGTTTGGTCGCCCGCGAAGCGCCCGATGACAGCGCGGTGCGCGTGTTCGAGCTGGCCGCGCCGCACCTGATTTACCAGTCCGACGGGTCGGTCATGGTCGAGATGATGCCGGAGTGGGTGGCCGAGCGGGTGTATTTCGTGGTCAATACTGGGCGTGGGGTGCGCCTGCGCCTGAATTGGCGCGCCGTGTGGCTGGCGGGTGGGGCGGGCAATGGGCGCGTCGGCATGGACGTGTATTTGCGGACGCCCGACTCGCCCGATTTTCAGTGGGTCGAGACCGCCAGCACCGCCGATTTTTATGAAGAGGGCGTGACCTTCCGCGAGGAGCTACTCGACTCGACGCTTTACCTGCCCGCCGCGGGCGAGTACGTGGTGCGCGCCGACCTCAAGGCCGAGGCGTGGAACGACGCCATTGGCGCGTATGCCGACGGCGCGCACACGCACGAGACCACGGTGGTCGCGCTCAATCAGCCTGACGATTTGGTCAACACGCTGGAGGGCTTGTCGCCCGCGTTCGGTGAGCTGGAGGCGCAAGGCGTCTTCCTCGATTGGCGCGGCTGGCGCTTCGGGCCGTGTTTCGTGCGCGCCGAGGGCAATCCCGAGTTCACCCGCCTGTTGGATGAGGCGTGCAGCGCCTTCGAGGGCGGGGATTGGGAGAGCGCGGCCAACGCCCTACAAGACGCCCTCAACACCACCGACGACCCCAGCCTGCACAACCGCCTGCGCCAACAACTCGGGACGATTGCGGCGGCGGCGGGGCGTTGGAACGTGGCGGTGCGCCACTTTACCGAGGGTGAGCGGGTGGCGCTGGGCTTGCAAGACGCCCTCGAGGTGGCCATCGCCCAGCACAACCTCGGCGTCGGGCTGATTTACGCCGGTTTCGGTGAGCAAGCCGAGCCGTATCTGTGGCAATCGCTGACGTTGTACGACCAGATGGAAGATTGGGTGGGGGCGACGGTGGCGTGGGGGCAGTTCGCGGTGTATTGGCAAGACCCCGAGACGTTCGAGTGGGTGGTGCCGTCGCTGTACGAGTCGGGCTTGCCGCAGGCCGCCGCCCTCGACGCGCTGTGGGGCGCGCTGGGCACGGATGGCGGGTGACCACCGTCCGCTTGGTTGTGTATGTCATTCTAACAGAGGGTTTTTAGAGTATAGTGGTGAACAACGGGCAGCCGCCCGACCACGCCCAGTAACAGAGGAAAACAGCGCATGATCCGGTTTGAACGCTTTACCGAGCGCGCCCAAGATGCGGCCACCCGCGCCTACGAAATCTTGCAGCGCTACGGGCACAACCAGCTCGACAACGAACACCTGCTTTTGGCGCTCATCGAGCAGCCCGAGGGCGTGGTCGGGCAAATCGTCGAGCGACTCGGCGGGGACAACAACGTGATTCGCAGCAAGCTGGACGAGCACCTGCGCCGCGCCCCCAAGGCCGCCATCTATGGCGGCGGCACCGGCCAAGTCTTCATCACCCCGCGGGTGAAGGCGGTCATCGACCTCGCCAACGAGGAAGCCAGCCGCCTGAAGGACGAGTACATCTCGACCGAGCACATCTTCATCGCCATCCTGAGCGAGCGCAACACCGCCTCGGCACGCATCCTCGCCGAGGCTGGCATCACCCGTGAGCGCGCCAACGACGCCATCAAGGACATCCGCGGTGGCCAGCGCGTGACCGACCCCCAAGCCGAGTCGCGCTATCGCACGCTCGACAAATACAGCCGCGACCTGACCCGCGCCGCCGCCGAAGGCAAGCTCGACCCCGTGATTGGGCGTGATGGCGAAATCATGCGCGTGATTCAAGTGCTCAGCCGCCGCACCAAGAACAACCCCGTCCTGATCGGGGAGCCCGGCGTGGGCAAGACCGCCATCGTCGAAGGGCTGGCGCAACGCATCAACGGCGGCGACGTGCCCGAGCCGTTGATGGGCAAGCGCGTCATCAGCCTCGACTTGCCCGGCATGTTGGCCGGGTCGCGCTTTCGCGGTGAGTTCGAGGAGCGCCTGAAGGCGGTCATCGAGGAGGTGCAGCGCGCCGCCGGTGAAATCATCTTGTTCATCGACGAGGTGCACCAAGTGGTCGGCGCAGGTGCCGCCAACGGCGCCATCGACGCGGGCAACATGATGAAGCCCGCCCTCGCCCG
>JALONY010000338.1 GCA_025454715.1 Anaerolineae bacterium | reverse complement strand
GGCGGCCTCGAACACCGTGCGCGGGTCGGGCAAGAAAAAACCGGCCACGACGTGGGGCGGGTTGGGCTTCTCGAACGGGGCGACCAACTCGGCCAACCACGTCGGCTCCAGCCGGACGCCCGCGTCGGTGATGGCCAAGACCTCGCCGCTGGCGTGTTGCGCGGCGAGGTTGCGCCCGCGGCTGATGTTGGCACCCTCGGCCACGATGACCCGCACCGGCAGGCGGTCGGCATACGACTCGAGGATGGCGCGGGTGGTGTCGCGGCTGCCGCCATCGACGATGACGATGTCGTCCGGCTGGCGGGTCTGGGCGCACAGCGAGTCCATCACCCCCCGGATGGACTCGCCTTCATTGAGGACGGTGGCAATCAGCGAAACGCGCATTTAGCGCCCCGCGGCGAACAGGTCGGCATAGGCGCTATAGAAGTGGATGATGGTCTCGATGCCCTTGTGGTAGCGCTCGACGTGGAAATGCTCGTTGGGGCCGTGCGCGCCATCGGTGTCGAGGCCGAAGCCCATCAGCACGACCGGGATGCCCAAATCGCGTTGGAAGTTGGCGACGATGGGGATGCTCCCACCCTCGCGGACGAAGACCGGCTCGGCACCGCCCCAACCGGCTTTGTAGGCTTGGACGGCGGCCTGCACCGGTTGCGAGTGGCGGTCTACCAGCGCGGCGTCGCCGGTGTGCAGCAAGCGCACCTCCGATTTGACGGTGGCGGGGGTGATGCTGGCGACGAAATCGCGCACGCGCTCGTAAATGCGGCGCGGGTCTTGGTCGGCCACCAAACGGCACGAGATTTTGGCCATCGCCTTGGCGGGCAGCACGGTCTTGGCGCCCTCGCCATAAAAGCCCGAGGCCATGCCGTTAATCTCGAGGGTCGGGCGGGCACCGACGCGCTCGCGCAACGAATACTGCGCCTCGCCCCACGGCAGTTCGAGGCCGGTGCCCATCGCCCAATCGGCTTTGCGCCACGGGACTTTGGCCAGCGCGGCGCGCTCCTCGTCGCTCAGGGGTTGCACCTCGTCATAAAACCCGCTCACGGCCACGCTGCCGTCGGGGTTGTGCAGCTGGGTGATGATTTCGGCCAGCGCTTGGGCGGGGTTGTGCACCGTGCCGCCATAGACGCCGCTGTGCAGGTCATCCTTGGGGCCTTGCACGTGCAGTTCCATATAGACCAGCCCGCGCAGGCTGTAGACGATGGACGGGATGTCGGGGGCGTAAATCGAGGTGTCGGAAATCAAGCAGGCGTCGGCCTTCAAGCGATCGAGGTTGGCGCTGACGAACGCGCCGAGGTGTAGCGACGACACCTCTTCTTCGCCCTCGAAAATCACCTTGAGGTTGACCGGCAGTGCGCCGGTGGTTTGGATGATCGACTCGATCGCCTTGAGGTGGGCGACCACGGGGCCTTTGTCGTCGGTGGAGCCGCGGGCGATGATTTTGCCGTCCTTCTCGATCGGCTCGAACGGCTCGCTGTCCCAATTGTCCTTCACGCGGTCGGCGGGCTGTACGTCGTAGTGCCCATACAGCAGGATGGTCGGGGCGTCGGCTCCCGCCGTCAGCCACTCGCCGTATACGATCGGATGGCCTGCCGTCTCGACCAACTCGACCGACGGGAACCCGATGCGCGTCATCTCATCGACCAGCCACTGACCGGCACGGCGCACCTCGCCGGCCAGCTCGGGGGTGGCGCTGACGGACGGGATACGCAGCAGGGCGTGGAGGTCTTGGCGGAAGCGTTCGGCGTTGGCGCGGGCATACTCGATTGGGCTGGTCATCGCAAAATCCTCGTGTCACAAACACATAAACAGGGTACGATTATAACAAGAACTCCACACACATCATGTACCATGCCCACGGCGCGGTCTGCACGACATACCGAAAGGCCACCATACATGTCCCAAACGGACGCTACCAAACTCAGCCCCCAGCACCTCGTCACCTTATACGAAATCATGGGTGTGATGAACAGCAGCCTCGAGTTCAACGAGGCGCTTCAAAACATCATCGGCGCGGTGATGACGGCGACCAAGGCACAGCGCGGCTACTTGCTGGAATATCATGAAGAGGCCAACGAGGTCTCGGTGTTGGTCTCGGGCGGCGAGTCGGGGAGCGATAACGAGGGCTACAGCACGACCATCACCAGCGAGGTCGTCCGCAGCCGCCAAACCTTGCTGACCAATAACGCGCAGTTCGACGAGCGTTACCAGCCCGGCCAAAGCATCATCTTGCGCGGCCTGCGCGCCATCTTGTGCGCGCCGCTGATGGTCAAAGACCGCCTCATCGGGCTGATTTACGTCGATACGTCGATGCGGAAGGGCAACTTTACGCCCGAAGACCGCGACTTGATGGCGGCGGTGGCTGGCCAAGCCGCGATTGCGCTGGAGAATGCGCGCTTGTACTCGCTGGCCGTCGAGCAAGGCCGCCTGATGCGCGAGTTGCAAATGGCGCGTGAAATTCAGCAAAACCTGCTGCCCCACTCCATGCCGACCCTCGAGGGCTTTCAGGTGGCGGCGCACTGGCAGGCCGCCCGCGAGGTGGCCGGTGACTTCTATGACGTGTTCGCCCTCGACTCGGAGCGCTTCGCGGTGGTGATTGCCGACGTTTCCGACAAGGGCGCACCGGCGGCCATGTTCATGGCGGTGGCGCGCACCATGATTCGCACCCTCGCCTATACCGGCCTCTCGCCCGACCAGACCATCGCCCAGACCAACGACCTGATTTTGGAAGACGCCGAGAGCGGGATGTTCGTCACGGTGTACTACAGCGTGTTCGCTCGGGGCGGCAGTAGCGTGCACGTCAACGCAGGCCACAACCCGTTGGTGATTTACCGCGCCAATGAGCGCCACGCCTTCCTGATGCCCCGCGGCGGGCG
>JALONY010000337.1 GCA_025454715.1 Anaerolineae bacterium | reverse complement strand
TTTCCACGCCACCCTCCCTTGGTCATTGGCTTGTGCTTGCAGTGCTTCCCAAATCCGTTGCCACACCCCAGCATCGCGCCAGCGCAACCACCGACTGTAAACTGTTTTCCAGTTGCCGTAACGCTCGGGCAGGTCGCGCCACGGGGTTCCCGTCTTTGCCCGATACAGCATTGCATTGACCATCTCTCGGTCAGATAATGCGGGGTGTCCGTGTCTGGTGGTGCGCTGGGGCAACAACGGCTCGATTTTCTGCCACGCTTCTTCGGTTAATTCGTGTCGTCTCTTCATGCGCTCAATCCTACCTCATGTTTTGCAGACACACCTTAGTTAAGGGCTATGCTTCACGGTGCTTGACCCAAGCATCCCCCGGCACACTACTTATTGAAACGACGGCAAACCACTTATGTCTCATGTCTATCTCGCCACGCTCGGCCAGCGCCCAGAAGTCATCACGTTGGCGCTGGATGGTTTGCTGCGGATGGGTTATCCCATCAGCTCGGCGGTCATCTTGCACACCGACCCCATCGGCTCTGCCATCACGTCGGCGTTGGACAGCTTGCGCCCGGTCTTGGCGGAGTATCAACCGTCGATTACGCCCATTTACCGGCAGGTCATGCGCGCCGACGGTCAGCCGCTGCACGACATCACCGATACCCTCAGCGCCGACAGCTACCATCGAGCGCTCATCCACATCTTCGCCGAGTTCAAGGCGTCGGCCAGTGTATTGCATCTATTGGTGGCGGGTGGGCGCAAGGCGATGAGCATCTACGCGATGCTGGCGGCGTCGGTTGTGTTCGGCGCGCAAGATCGGGTCTGGACGCTGTTATCCGAGCCGGAACTGGTGGCACGGCGCGGTGAATATCACCTCAGGGCGGGCGATTACGACAAAATCCAGATGGTCGCGTTGCCCATCCTGACGGCTCGCCTCGCGCCGGGAGTTGATCCCCTCGATGCGTATGAGCGCCGCGCCGACCCGCGCACCGACTTCCTCGCCAAGCTCAGCCCTGCCGAGCGCGCCATCGCAGAGGCACTCATCCAATCACCGACCAACTCGAACGCAGAGTTGGCGGCGCGCTTGGGCAAATCACAATCGACCGTCGAGAAGCAACTGGAGTCCATCTACGCCAAGATGGCCGGCTTTTATGACGGGGGCGAGAGCGTCGTCCACAAGCGCGCCGCACTGGTTATGCTGCTGCGGGGGTGATTACCCTTTGGCCTCAAAGACATCGAATTGAAATTGTCGATACTCGTCATCGGTGACGGGTATCATCAAGACCGAGTGTCTTTTACCACCCTCATAGATGTTTTTGACATTTTGCAGGAAATCCGATGTGTTCAAGTGTCTGATCGCAAACCGTTTTTCCCCTTGAGTCATACCGATGCGCCCCAACAGCTCTCCACGGGTCACATCTCTACGTTGCATCGTGAGCGGGTATTCTTTTTGGCCGTTGACGATTTTCACCGTCACCGTTTGATCGAGGCGATGTTTTTCCAACATCGCTGTTGCCAATCGCCAAGCTGTGAAAGGGATGCCCAAAATCGCGATGATGTCAGCAACGAGGCTGATGATGTCCAGAATTTCCATACCGATTGGTACCCCCGCGTTAACCCTCTAAACCACCACCCCACCTACTTCGGCGGGGTGAACGCGCCATAGCCCGCCGCCGTCTTCGAGCCGATGCCGAAGTCTTGCAACGCGACCTCCAGTAACTCACGGGCGAATTGGTGCGCCGTTGGATGAGGCTCCCCACGCCACCCGACGGCAAACGCGAATTGCGCCCCAGCCCCGACCGTCAGGAAGGTTACAGGGTTGGGCGAGTCGGCGTCATGTGGGGGGTCGGAGGGCTTGCCGCTGTTGCCGCTGTTGTACCACCCCTTAAAGTGCGGGGTCATCACGTCCAATTCGAAAATCGGCCCGCCCCGCCCCAAAAACACCGCGTCGTAGAAGATGGCCTTGCCGCTGGATGGGATTTCGGCGTCAGGCAAGGTGCCGAAAATCAGGCGGTAGTCGGCTGCACCGCCTAATGCGTCATACGTCCCTTTGAGCAAGGCTTCGTCAAAGTTTTTCAATGTATCGTTATCGGACGCCGTGCCATCGAGCTTGATTTTGGCGGCCTCAGCCAACACGTACAGCGCATAGCTGCGCGCCACACCCTTCAGCGCACTGCCCGGGATGAACGGTAGGCCGGTTACGGGGTCGAGCGTGATGCCGATTTCGAGCGGCCCCTTGCCGCCCAGCCCGACAATCAGGCGGCTGGTGCTGTTCATCTTGAAGCGCTTGGCGTTACCCGCCTTGGCCATCGCATTCCAGCGGCCAACGGTGGCATTAATGAGGGCATTTAAATCGTCCGATGGGGTGGAACGCCCCACCAACGCCTTATACCACTCTTTGCGCTCCTGTTCCTTGCCCTCGCCGTCGATGGCCGCGAGCGGCACATAGCGATGGAACAACAGCCCGAAGTTTCTGCACTCGTCCAGCAGGCGCGCCCCCGTGCCCGCGAGCACCCGTTCTGTATCGCTGGGGATGGCGTATTTGCTCATCGCGAGTCTTTCGCCTCCCCGTCAATCTCAGCCTCGGCGAAGCGCTTGAGCCACACCACATAGGCCAAAATTTCGGTCGCGGCGTGGCGGTAGCGCGTGCTGTCGAGCGCAATCACCCACGTCAAGAGGTCGTCGGTTGCTCGTTGGTCTTGTTTCATCCATGCCCCGAGATGCTCGTATAGCTTTGCGTCTGCGTTGTCTTTTTTGACGCCCGCCTTAGCCTTCAAGAAGGCCAGCGCCGCGCCCAGCCCGTCAATCTGCACCATCGCCCCGAAGCCGCGCACCCGCGCCTTGTATTCTTTTTTGTAACTTGCGTTTTTCACGCCCTCGACTTGCCCAT
>JALONY010000336.1 GCA_025454715.1 Anaerolineae bacterium | reverse complement strand
CATGAATTATGATATTGAACGTAAGCAGTCTGATGGATCTCTGGATGTTGATCAAATCTTGGATTTGATTGCTATGAATTCTCATATCGTTAAAATGCCTGAGAGTTCACCTCGTCTGTGGGGTATCAGACGTTCAAGACTCTCAATTCAACAAATTGGCGAGGTAAATCGAATCCGGCGGAAGATGGGCTTGCCCGATGTAGAGTGAGGCAAGCCCGAATCGCAGAGGCTTACTTTCCACCCCGTGGCGTGCTATCATGTGACCCCGGCAAATGCCTGTGGAGATGTGCCGATATGACCCCAAATAAACCCCGCCCGACCGGAATCACACTCGATAAGACCGCCGGAGTCCTCAAAATTACGTGGGGGGACGGCGCGACGTGCGAGTACCCGCTCTCGAACCTGCGCGAGGCTTGCCCGTGCGTGGAGTGTCGGGGTGGGCATAGCCGGATGGGGCGCGAGTTCGACCCCGAAAACATCCTCGTCCTGCTGCCCAAGCGGTCGTACAAGGTCGAGAAGCTGGAATTGGTCGGCAATTATGCCCTCCAGCCGGTTTGGGACGATGGCCATCACACCGGCATCTATACGTGGGAATATCTGCGCCGGTTGTGCCCGCCGGACGCACCGACAGGGGATGCATAGACACCATGAACGACGCAACTTTGGACGTTCGCCCGTCCGCGCAGTTTCGCCATTTGTATCAGCCGCCCAAGATTAACGGGGACTTCGCCGGTAAGCACATCATCACGGTCGAGCAGTTCAGCAAAGCCGACCTCGATGCGGTGATTCGGTCGGCGGGGCTGCTGAGGGAGCGGGTGCTTCGGCGTGATGGCGATGTGGTGAGATTGTGTGAGGGACGCATTATGGCGTCCCTTTTTTATGAGGCCAGCACGCGCACCGATATGTCGTTTCAGGCGGCGATGCGGCGGCTGGGCGGGTCGGTGGTGTTCGGCTCGAACGGCGTGCAGTTCTCGTCGGTGTATAAGGGCGAGAACCTCGCCGACACGGTGCGGGCGGCGGGGTGCTATGCCGACGTGATTGCGTTGCGCCACCCGTCCGAGGGGTCGTCGTTTCAGGCGGCCTACTACCTCGATAAGCTGAATGAGCGGATCGAAAAGCCGTGCGTGGTCGTGAGCGGCGGTGACGGCATCGGGGAGCACCCGACGCAAGGGCTGTTGGATTTGTTCACCATCGTTGACCAAAAGGGCAGCATCGACGGCCTGACGGTCACGCTGGTGGGCGATTTGCTGTATGGGCGGACGGTGCACTCGCTGGCCAAGTTGCTGGCGATGTTCGAGGCGGCGGGGGTGAAGTTGTGCTTCGTGTCGCCGGATTCGCTCAAGATGCCGGACTCGGTGCTCGATTTCGTGATGGAGCGCGGGGTGACGGTCTATGAGACCAGCGACCTGTACGAGGTGTTGGGGCAGTCGGACGTGGTGTATTGGACGCGGGTGCAAGAAGAGCGCTTCGCTCGTCGTGCCGATTATGAGGCGGTGCGCGATATGTTCGTGATGACGCCCGCCGTGCTCAACCAGTGCAAGCGCGACGTGATTTTGATGCACCCCTTGCCGCGCAAACACGAGATGGGGACGTATAACGACCACGACATCCTTGACCAAAACCCGCGCACGGTCTATTTTCAGCAGATGGAAAACGGGATGTACGTCCGTATGGCCTTGCTGGCGAAGGTGATGGGTGCCGATGTCTAGCCGAAAAATCATCATCGATGGGGTGGTAGACCCGCATGTGCACCTGCGTGGGATGGCGTGGGCGCACAAGGGCGACTTCTATAGCGAGACGTGCGCGGCGGTGGCCGGGGGGTATTGGCTGGTGTGCGACATGCCGAACACCACACCCGCGACGTTGTCGCCGGATGCGCTGCAAACCAAGCTGGGCGCGATTGGCGCGCAGGCGGTGTGCGATTGGGGCGTGTATTACGGCGCCAGCGCGGACGACAACACCGAGACGTTTGGGGCGGTGTATGGCGAGGTGTGCGGCATCAAGATGTTTTGCAACGACACGACCGGCCACCTCTTAATCGAAGACCAAGCCATGCGCTTGCGGCACTTTGCGGCGTGGCAGTCCGAGAAGCCGATTGCGGTGCACGCGGAGGATGAGACCGTGGCCGAGGTGCTGGCGTTGGTGCGCCAGACCGGTCGGCGGACGCATTTCTGCCACATCAGCACGGCTTATGAGATGCGCTTATTGACGGCGGCCAAAGCCGAGGGCTTGCCCATCACGGTCGGGGTGTGCCCACATCACCTGTGGCTGACTGAGGACGATGTGGAGCGGCTGGGCACATTTGGCTGGATGAAGCCGCCGCTCAAGACCTATGCCGACCGCGCCGCGTTGTGGGAGGGGATTTTGAATGGGGTGGTGGATTGTGTGGAGAGCGACCACGCCCCGCACACGCGAGACGAGAAGCTGAGCGATAAGCCACCGTATGGGGTGCCCGGGCTGGAGACGACCCTGCCGCTGTTGTTCACGGCGGCCAATGAGGGGCGTTTGAGCCTCGAGCGCGCCATCGAGCTGGTCAGCACGGGGCCGCGCCGGATTTGGGGCATCGTGCCCCCAGCAGGTACCTATACGGTGGTCGAGCTGGACACCGAGCATATTTTGACCAACTCGCGGATGATGACCAAGCCGAAGTGGTCGCCATTCGAGGGGATGCGCGTGTCGGCAGGGCTGGTGCGCCCGTGGTTGTTCCGCCAGTCGCCGGATGACGCGCACCAGACCGCGCTGGCGTTACTGAGCAAGCTTGACCGCTTACCGTGGTTGGCCAGTATGATGGGCGGCCTGACGCGCACACCCCAATGGATTATGGTGGGCGGCGTGCGGCTGGACTCGCCCGTGATGGTAGCGGCGGGCTTGGTGAAGGGGCGCGGCTACGCCGATGAAGGCGCAGCCTTGGCTGCGGTCGAGGCGGGTGAGTTGGTGATGATGGGCTGGCGGAGCGCGCCGTTGTTGTGCGGCGCGGTCGAGTTCGGCTCGTTTACGCGCTGGCCGCGCTTGGGCAACCCGCCGCCGGTAGTGTGGCGCGATGTGGCCACCCAATCGACGCAAAACCGCATTGGGTTGAAGAACCCGGGGGCGCGGGCGGCGGCGGCCTTCCTGCGCGATAAGCCGTTGCCGAAGGTGTGGGGCGTCAGCCTCGCGCCGACCCCGGGCGTCGATGACCCTGAGCAACAGCGCCGCGAGGTCTGCGA
>JALONY010000335.1 GCA_025454715.1 Anaerolineae bacterium | reverse complement strand
TCGGTCGGGTGCCTCGGTCAAGGCGGCGGGTGAGCAGGCTAATCCACATACGCCCATAAGCATAGCGCGCCGATGGCGCTTGTCAAGCACATCGGCGCGTTATGGTGCCAAATGGTCAGGCCGCGTTATTCCCGAACCGTCGCACTCAGCGTAAAGTCAATTTCATTGCTGAACGTCGAGTTACGCAGGTCAAGGCGCACAACGCCGTCAGCGCCAGCCGTATAGATGATCGAGGCGCCCTCGGCACCGCTGAAGCTCAGATAGTTGTAAGCGAACGGGTCGTTCGCAAGACGCAGGTCGAGGCTCCCAGAAGAAGTCTCGTTGGTCGTGATGGTGATGACGTAGGTCGTGCCACTGACGACCTCGAGGCCGAAGACCTCGCGGGTCTTCTCGTCATCCAAGGTCACGGTCACACCGTCAGCAGTCACCAACGGCAGTTCGTCCTCGACCAACAACACGCTGACGGGGCCGCCGTCATCGCTGCCCAACGGGGTAACCGTCGCGATGTACAGGCCGGTCGTCGGCAGGATGATGCGGTACAGCGACGGGTTCAGGCCGTTGAAGTCGTCGTTCGAATCGACAAAAGCGCCGGTCGAGTCCGCCAGTTCGAGGCGGGTATCGACGCTGTCGTCTTCCGAGGTCGCCGACAGGGTCACGGTCTCGCCAGCCTCACCGATGAAAAAGGCCTGCACGCCCCCCTCCATCGGCACTTCCAACACCACCGGCTCGCCAATCGACAATTGGGTCAAGTCGCTGTTCGACAGCAACGTATAGGAACCGTCGGCGTTGTTGCCGAACGACGCCTTGACCGCAACGGTGTACTCGCCCGCTTCGGGCGCAACGAACAACACGCGGGCATAGAAGCCATCACCGCTGTCGTCATCCGAGGCCAGCACATCACCATCGGCGCTCTGGACTTCCAAGAACGGGTCGAAATCGTCCGAAATCAGGTCGAACACAATCACGTCTTGGGCGCTGGCGCTAAACGTATAGGTCGGGATGTTGTCGTCGGCACTCGCCTCGACCGTCTCACCGATGGTCAACGGGGTCGGCTCCACCGGTTGCGGTGGGCAGGCGACATCACCAACGCCCCAGCCAAAATCGCCATCAAAACACGCTTCATGTCTCGCTCCTATCGCTTGACTAGGCACAAAAAGAGGTGAGAAACACTCACCTCTTTTCATTGTATGACGATTTACATTTTGGCGCGCTGTGGGTTTACACCCAATCCGCTAACTCTGAACCGGCAGCGTCCCGAGGTTGAAGTTGGCCACCGCCCGCACGAACGCCGCAGCCACCCAGCCCTCTTGCCCAGCGAACTGCACCCGCAACCACGAGCCATCGGCATTGCGCGCCAACACCCGCAATTGGGTGCCCGCCGGGATGACCGACAACACCGTCGAGGTCGTGAACGGAGCCGTGCGGAAGTTCAAGCGCAACGCCGTCCGCACCAACACGTCCGACGGGTTGACACCCACCGGCGCAGTCCCGACGACAGGCACCGCCGAGGGGTTACCCACGCTCAGGAAGGCCGCGCTCGCCCAACCCTCTTGGCCGCCCACGTTCAGCTTATACCACGAGCTATCGGCGTTCTTGCCCACCACGCTATAGCTCTGGCCACGCCCAATCTTGGCCAGCACCGCGCCGCCCACCGACGGCTCAGAGCGCACGTTGAGCACCGTCGCCAACACCACCGCCGTCACGCCGGTCGGTTGCGACGGGTTGGGCGAAATCACCACGGCGGTCGGCGTCGCGGTCGGGATGCCGATGGTGCGGACATCTTGCCACGTCAAGCTCAAAAACGCCGTGCCCACCCGCTCACGATAGTCGATTTGCAGCTTGTAGGTGCCGTCCAACGCCACATCGACCGTCAGGGTCGCACCCGGCTGCGCGGCATCGATCGTGCTGATGACCGCCCGCTCGTTAATCGACAAACGCGCCTCGTCGTCGGCACGCAACACGAACCGGTACGTGCCCGGCGCAAACGTCACCTCGGTGCCGAAGCGCGCCGACCAGTTATCGACCGGCACACCCGCCGCAGGCGACGCCACGCCCCAATCGAAATTGACTTGGCCGATGTTCGTATCCAGCACCGGCGGGTCGGACAAGAACAGGTTGCTGTAATACGAGACCCGCCAGCTCGCTTGCGAGGTCTGCGCACTGGCGACGCCCGCCACCGCCATCACCATCATCAACGCCGTCATCAAAACGGCCACTTTCCCCTTGTGAGTCATGTTGTTTGCTCCTTGCACACTGTCGATAGGCCACTCAGTTTTTAGCGTAACACAAGTTTCATACAACGAATTCTACGCTCATCAGACGCCAAACCGATGCAAACCACACGCCCCCCGCGCTTGTCTCATCCGGCAAGGGCGGTTACAATCGGGTGTAGTGTAGGCACATTTTGGAAGCACGAAAGCGAAGGCATACCATGGCCGTCCCTCCTCCCGCCCTGTTTCAAAAACGCGACGCGAAGGTCAAACCGCACCTCACCCAATACGCGCCCGCTTGGATCGTCGAGGAAACCTACCTGCCTTCCGACGAGGCGCTCCTGTTCAACGTGGTGTTCGAGCACAGCCAATACGGCTGGGTCAACCGCCGCTACCTGTATGACGGCTTCAACAACGTCCTCTATCACAAGGGGCAGGTGGCCGCCAGCGACGAGCTGGTGATGTCGCTGGTCAACAAAGAGCCGTACATCACCCCCGACATCGCCGACATCCCCAACGCCTACGGCGGCTGAGCCCAACAAAACGGGGGCGCACTTTGCGAGAAGTGCGCCCCCGTTCGTTTTTCTGCCTAGGCTAAACGCTCCCGGGAGTCGTCCGGGCACCCTCACGCGCCAAGCCCAACACCCCCAACACTTGCTCGGCCACGCACGACCAATCGTATAGCTGGGCACGCTCATGGGCGGCCTGCCCCATCCGCTCGCGCAATGCCCCATCGCTCAAGATGTCGCGCATCCGCGCCGCCAAAGCCACCTCGTCACGCACCGGCACCAAATAACCGGTCTCGCCATCGCGCACCAAATAGGCCAATCCGCCGACGTTCGAGGCAATCACCGGCGTGCCCGCGGCCATCGCCTCCAGCGCCACCATCCCGAACGACTCATAATCCGACGGCATCAGCAACGCCTCGGCAGCGCTGTAATAGGTCGGCAGTTGGCTGTGGTCTTTCGCCCCGACGAACTCGACCCACTGGCTGACGCCCAGCGACTCGGCCAAGGCCATCAGCCGCGCCCGCTCAGGGTTGCCGACCTCACCACCGACGATCATCACCCGCACCCCCGCCAAGTCGTCAGGAGCCACCGTCGCCATCACCCGCACGGCGCGGATGATCGAATCGACCGCCTTCAACGGCTCCAGCCGCCCGACGAACAGCAACATCTTCTCGCCCGCGGCCAGCCCGACCGCACCACGCGCCGCCTCACGCGGCTGGGGTGCAAACCGCCCCGCATCGACCCCGGGCGGCACAATCGACACCTTCCGCCGGTCGGCGCGGTACAGCCACAACATCTGGGCATACTCGGCCTGCGTCGCCGCAATCAACCGGTCAGACCAGCGCATGATGTCCATCTCGTGCAACGTGCGCGTATCGACTTTGTGGGCGGGTTCATTCGAGATGCGGTTTTTCATCGCCCCCAACGTATGGAACATCTGCACGACTGGGATTCGCCACGCCTCGCGCAGTTTCTCGGCCACCAGCCCGCTCAGCCAATAATGGCTGTACACCCCGTCGTATCCGGCGTTATGCAACATCTCGAACTTATACACGCCTTTCACGAACTCCGGCACGAACGCCTGAAGCTCGTTGGGGTCTTTGATGGCCATCGCCCCAGCCTCGATGTGCACCACCCGCACATTCGCCCCGATGCTGGTGTCGATGTCGGGCTGAAGCGGCGACTCGCGACGGGTAGATGCTGGTGTCGATGTCGGGCTGAAGCGGCGACTCGCGACGGGTAAAAATATCGACCCGCACCCCGCGCCGCCCCAATTCACGCGCCAGCTCGCGCACATACACGTTCATGCCGCCAGTCTTATAGCCACCCAGCACCGCCAGTGGGCTGGTGTGGTAGCTGATGATCGCCAACGATTGAACCGTCTTTTTCACGCGCAGCACTCCCCCGGCCTACTCAGCAAGCTTAGCTTTGAGCATGTACAGCGGTTGGTCTATCCCGCCCATCCGATATTTATATTCTTCGTTGCCGCGCAAGAAGTCGAACGCAGTCATGCCGTTCTCCGCCGCCCAGCGAATCAGATGACACAGCAACACGATGCCCGGGCTGAGCGGCGCGTGTGCGGGGTTCAAGCCCGAGTTGTAGACCATCACCCGCCCACCATATACAAAA
>JALONY010000334.1 GCA_025454715.1 Anaerolineae bacterium | reverse complement strand
GCGAGCACATCCAGTACCTGCGCGAGGTGTCGTTCGGCCAAATCATGTCCAAGCTGTTCCGCAACGCCACGATTAACTGAGCGACGGAACGGAACGCCTGACAGCCCCCTTTTTCATACGAAAAGGGGGCTTTTGGTTGGGGGTGTTTCAGGTTCGCTTACCCCACGCGGCGGCACAGGCCGAGGCCGCTGGCCGTGCGCCGCCCGACCCCCGCATACAGCGCGTAATCGGCCAACATCCCGCCTCTAGCGCGGGGTTATCGCGCTCCAGCGCGTTGTTTTTGGGCGTCAGCTCGAACAGCGCCTCGCCCCGAAAGGCGTCCTCTTTGCCGCCATCGCGAAATTTGAGGGCGTGGTGGGTGATGTCTTGCGCGGCGGTGGCGATGTGGTAGGTGGTGAACGCCTGCCACAATTTGGCCTCGCGCACGGGCATCCCGGTGCAGGCCGCCCAGTGCTCGGCGAGGCTGCCGAAAATCAGGGCGGGCTGTGGGGCGGCCACCGTCGCGCCACTGCTGCGAAAGGTGGTCTCTGTCGCGAACAGCAGGTGCAGCGAGTCAGGGGCTTGGGGCTGGGTGTAGGCCGCCTCCATCAAGGCGCGATAGGTGAGCGTGCTCGCCCACGGTGGCGCGTCCCACGTCACCCCCTCGACCGCCCACGGCTCCGGCAAACCGAGGGTGGCGGGCGGGTGTTGCGCCAGCGAGTCGAGGGCGGCGCACGCGCTGGCGGTCAGGCCGGTCACGCGCACCCATGCGGGCGCGTCGGCGGGGATTGCGCCACTGAGCGCGGTGGTTGTGCCGTCGGCCAGCACGGTCGAGACGGTGTAGGGCAAGGGGCGGTCGGTGTTGTCACGGGGTTGGAGCTGGGCGGCGCGCTCCTCGCCCAGCGCGGCCAAGACGGCGGCTTGCACGCTGCGCCCGATGTGGCTGGTGAGGGGGGTGGGCTGGGTGGCGCGCAGGCGGATGACCAGCGCGCCGAGGTCAAATGAGGGCATCGGCGGTGTTCCTTCGGGGGTGGTATGGTTGTGGAGTATAGCGCCGAACGACCTGCACCGCCCGCCTCACATGTCCGAGGCCACCAGCGCCGCGCAGATGCCGTCAATCAACGCTTGCTCTTGGTGCTCGAACACCGTGCGCGGGTCGAACAGGACTTTATCCTCCTCGATGCGGGCGATGATGGGCAACTCGAGGCGGCGCAGGCGCATCAGCAGGCTGTCCGGCTCATTGACCTGCACCGCCAGCGCGACGCTGGGGAGCGTCTCGCTCATCAGCACCCCGCCGTTGACCGTGGAGCGGGTCGGGGTGATGTCGGCGTTCAGGTCGGGCACCCGCGCCTTCAAAATCAGCAACCAGCGCTCGACCGTGCGTTGGAGGTCGGGCACGCGGCGGCTCATGATGCGCCAGATTGGGATGTGGGTGTTCGCCTCGCCGCGCCGGTAATGATCGAGCGTGGCGGTCAGGGCGGCGATGGTCAGCTTGTCGGCGCGCAGGGCGCGGATGAGCGGGTGGCGGCGCAATTTGTCGATCAGCTCCGAACGCCCGACCAAGATGCCGCATTGCGGCCCCCCCAGCAGCTTGTCGCCGCTGAACCACGTCAGGTCGGCCTCGGCGGCGATGGATTCTTGCACGGTCGGCTCATGCACCAAACCGAGCGCGGCGGTATCGAGCAACGCGCCCGAGCCGAGGTCATCGAAGCACCACAAGCCGTGACCATGCGCGAGGCGCGCCATCTGCTCCAACGGCGCGGCCTCGGCTGCCCCCACCAAGCGGAAATTCGTATTATGTACGCGCATCAGCGCGGCGGTCTGGCGGGTGATGCCCCGCTCATAGTCGCCGATGCGGGTGCGGTTGGTCGCACCGACCTCGACCAACTGGGCGCGGCATTGGCGCATCAGGCGCGGGATGTTGAACCCGCCGCTGACCTCGACCAATTGCCCCCGGCTGACGATGACCTCGCGGCCTTTGGCCAAGGCGCTGAGCGCCAGCAAGCCCGCGGCGGCGTTGTTGTTGACGATCAGGGCGGCCTCGGCACCGGTGATTTCCTTCAGCAACGCCTCGGCGTGGCGCAGACGGCTGGCGCGCCGCCCCTCGTTCAGGTCATATTCCAGCGTGATGTAGTGCGAGGCGGCCTCGACGATGGCTTTTTCGGCGGCCTCGGACAAGACCGCCCGCCCCAGATGCGGGTGGATGACGATGCCGGTGGCGTTGAGGGTGGGCTGAAGCGTGGGCACGAAGCGCAGGCGCAAGCGGCGGCGCGCATCGTTAATCAGGGCGAGGCCGGTGGTGTCGGGCTTCAGGCCATCGACCAGCGCAGCGCGGGCGTCGGTCAGGGCGGCGCGCAAGGCCTTCAGGGTGGGGGTGCGGCCATAGACCCGCTCGAGGTCTTGGGCGGGCTTCATCCGCATCAGGCGGTCTACCGAGGTCAGGGCGCGCAGGGCGGCGCGCAGCTCGGGGTCGTCAACGTTGGACAGACGAATTTTCTCGGGCACGCAAAAAGACCTCCACGCCGATGAACGCAATCGCCAATAAAGTCGCAGCCGCGACACTCAGGGCGCGGGGGATTTGGAGCCACGCACACACCGCCACGTACAGCCCGACCCACACGCTTTGCCGGATAATCACCCCGCTGGGGGGCAAATCGCGGTCGAGTGGGGTGAGGCGCACGTTGAAATAGCGCACGAACGGCAGGACGGTGCACGAGACCGCGATGCTCAGCAGCACGAAAAACAGCCAGAGCTGCCCACCGATGTGCGGTGGGTTTTGGAAAATCAGCCAATACAGGCCGACCCACGCCGTGACGCCCATCAAGGCGGCGGCGATGAACATCCCGACGTGATCGGGCGGGATGCGTTCGTAAGGAGGGGGTGGTTGCTGCGACATAATGAGGTTGAGTATAACGCGCTTGCACACGCGCTGAGCTTACGAGATTGTTATGACTGGGGGATGACCCAGACCTAAGCTCCATCATAAGCGGCTTTGGGCGTGCGCGACAACGCGCAAAACCACAAGGATTGCCTGATGTGAAATGACATTGCCCAAACCAACGGCCACCGCTCGCCCATGCCCCGCCCGACGCTGATTCGGGATTTCGGTTGAGTGGGCGCAGCGCGCTGCGCCCCTACAGGGCGTGTGGAATGGGGGTATAAGACGA
>JALONY010000333.1 GCA_025454715.1 Anaerolineae bacterium | reverse complement strand
TGTTCGGCGGCCTCGGCGAGGACGGCCTGACGCTGATGCGGAGCGCGTTCTGGTGGGTGGCGCTGGGCGGCATCTTGCTGTTCACGCCCTATTTCGCCCAGAGCAAGCACGCCCACCTGTTCATGGCGCCGCTCAATTACCTGACCAAGCCGGAGCGCACCAGCCTCGGCGAGATGCAAAAGCTTGACCTCGAGGACGAGTCGGTCGAGCAATTCGGCGCCAAGACCGTGTTCGATTTGCCGCAAACCAACGTGTTCGACAGCTTCGCGTGCATCCAGTGCAACCGCTGTCAGGACGTGTGCCCCGCCTACGTGACCGGCAAAGAGTTGTCGCCGTCGGCGTTGGAAATCAACAAGCGCTATATGTTGCGCGATGACCAGCCCGGGCTGGCGGCGGGCGCGCCCGCGCCGTTGCTGCTGGGGATGGCCATCAGCGAGTCGGCGGTGTGGGCGTGTACATCGTGTGGGGCGTGCGTCGAGGTCTGCCCCGTCGGCAACGAGCCGATGCACGACATCCTCAACATCCGCCGCGACCAAGCCATGATGGAGGCCAGCTACCCCGCCGAGCTGGAGGTGGCCTTCCGAGGGATGGAGCGGCAGGGCAACCCGTGGGGCAGCACCGAGAGCCGCTTCGCGTGGGCGAAAGGCATGGACATCCCGGTGCCGACCGTGGACGAAAACCCCAATTACGATGTGCTGTATTGGACGGGGTGCGCGGTCAGCTACGACCCGCGGGCGATGCTGACAGCGCGGGCGCTGGTCAAGGTGATGCACAAGGCGGGCGTCAATTTCGCGGTGCTGGGCGACTCCGAGACGTGCACCGGCGACTCGGCGCGCCGTGCAGGGCGCGAGGACTTGTATCAGGGCATGGCGATGGCCAACGTCGAGACGCTCAACGCGGCCAAGCCGCCGCGCATCGTGGTGACCTGCCCGCACTGCTACCACAACATCGGGCGCGAGTACCCGCAGTTCGGCGGCGAGTATGAAGTGGTGCACCACACCGAGTTGATCGACGAGCTGATTGGGGCGGGCAAATTGCCGCTGAGCACCAAGAATGCCACCCGCGGCCCCAACGTGACCTTCCACGACCCGTGCTATCTGGGGCGTCACAACGACGTGGTGAACGAGCCGCGCAAGGTGCTGGACGCGCTGGGGATTAAGCACAGCGAGATGCCGCGCAACAAGAAAAACTCGTTCTGCTGTGGCGCGGGCGGCGCGCAGTTCTGGAAGGAAGAGGAGCACGGTAGCACCGGCCAAAAGGTCAACGTGGTGCGCTATGAAGAGGCCAAGCAGACCGGCGCGGAGGTGGTGGCGGTCGGTTGCCCGTTCTGCGCGCAGATGTTCGAGACGGCGGCGGGCGAGGTCGAGGGCGGCCCCGTGGTGAAGGACATCGCCGAGCTGGTGGCCGAGCGGCTGTAGGCACGATTTCTTGAGGGAATAACGCCCGATGGGGGCGCGTCGTTCGCGGCGCGCCCCTCGTTATTTGTACGCAGTGGGAACTTTGCGCCCCCGATGGACGTATAAAATCTTGTGATAGGCCAATCAACAACAGGAAACAACCAACATGAGCGTTATCGTGCACTGGGAAAACTCGCAACATACCGCCGTGATGCTGCGGTTTCGTGCGACGTGGACATGGGCGGAGTTCGAGCTGGCGAGCGCACGCCTCGAGGCGTTGGTGTCGAGCGTGTCGCACCGCGTCGATGTGTTGATTGACATGGCCGAGGCGGGCGAGATGCCGACGGATGGGCTGTTGCGCATGGGTGAGCTGTACGCCGACGCCCTGCCCAACCTCGGCCAATACGTCTTCATCGGCGCGCCGCAGGGGTTCGAGGCCGTGATGGGGGTGGCTGACCGCTACTATGGTGCTTTGGGCGGGCGGCTGGATTATCGCATCGCTTGAGCGCTTGCGCCCCGCACCATCTCTTAACCGAAATCCCACACAATCCCACACGGTAGCGCCGCCCATTGGGTGGTATCATGGCGGGTGATTTGACCCAACCTCGGCGGCGCGCCGCGCCCCTGTCCCAAAGGTGCAGACTCCCGTGGATTACCACGCCAAAACGATCATCCTCCACATCGACCCCGCCACCCCCGAACCCGACCGCATCGCGCAGGCCGCCGAGGTGCTGCGCGCCGGTGGGTTGGTGGCTTTCCCGACCGAGACCGTCTACGGCCTCGGTGCGGATGCGCTGAACGCCACCGCGCTCGACCGGATTTACTTGGCCAAGCGCCGCCCAGCCAGCGACCCGCTGATTGCCCACATCGCCGACGCCACCCAATTGGCGTTGTTGGCCGCCGATGTGCCGTATGCCGCCCAACGCCTCGCGGCGGCCTTTTGGCCGGGCCCGCTCACGATGGTATTGCGCCGCGCCGAGCGCGTGCCGGCCAACATCGCGGCGGGCATGGACACGGTGGCGGTGCGGATGCCCATCCACCCGATTGCGCGGGCGTTGATTGCGGCGGCGGGCACGCCGATTGCCGCACCCAGCGCCAACACCTTCACCCGCCCCAGCGCGACTACCGCCGCGCACGTTCTGGAAGATTTGTATGGGCGGGTCGATGTGGTCATCGACGGCGGCGCGACCCCGTTGGGCGTCGAATCGACCGTGATTGACCTGACCGGCGCGCATCCGGTGGTGCTCAGGCCGGGCGGCCTCATCTTGAGCGATTTGCAGCGCATCTTGCCCGACATCACCAGCGAGCAACGCTTCTTGGCCGAGGGTGAAGCCGCCACCTCGCCCGGGCAACTGACCAAGCATTACGCCCCACGGGCGCGGGTGATGCTGTACGACGGCGCGCCGCAGGCAGTGCGCGAGGCCATCGCCGACACCGCCCAGCGCTACTTGGCCAACGGGCGGCGGGTGGGGGCGCGCATCATCGCGCTGGGCGCACGCGCCGATAAAGCCGCGATTGCCCGCGTGCTGTTCGGGGCGATGCGCGCCCTCGATGGGCAGGGGGTCGATGTCATCCTCGTGCCGTTGTTGGACGGGGACGGCCTCGGCGAGGCCATCCGTGACCGCTTGTTGCGCGCCGCCGAGGGCAGGGTCTATCGCGTCGGCGGGAGCGAGGCGTAAGGGTCAGGCCGCGGCGCGGGCTTGCCAGCGGCGCACCGCCCAGCCCCAGCCCAGCAACGGCAACACGCTAAAGGCCGCGATGCCGACCGAGACCACCCCAATCGACTCGGTGCCCAGCGCGTCAATCAGGCCGCCTTGGACGACCGTGGCGAAGATGGTGGCCAGCGTGAACAACACCATATCCAGCGCGAACACCCGCCCACGGTAGTGGTCGGGCGTGGTGCGTTGCAACAAAATGCTGGAATACGTCCAGTTGACCGAGCCGCCCATGCCGCGCAAGACCAGCCCGACGCACACGATCAGGATGGTGGACGCCCAGCCCAGCACCAGCCACCCGACCGCCTGCGCGACGAACCCGACCAAAATCCAGCGCCGCAAGCTGGTGTCGCCGCCGTCGCTCAGCCGGTTGGCCGCAATCGGGCCGACGATGGCGCCGATGCCGAACGCGGTATACAGCAACCCGACCGAAATCAGCCCATCGGTGCCGATGATGAAAATCTGGGTGGCGAACAAGGTCATGGCGGTATCGACGTTGCCGAGGCTGCCGCCGAACTTGACCAACAGGGTCGCCAGCGTGGACGGGTGCTTGCGGACGTAGCGCACCCCTTCCATG
>JALONY010000332.1 GCA_025454715.1 Anaerolineae bacterium | reverse complement strand
GGGTGTGCTCAGCCGCAGTTCCCGCTGGGGAGCAGCACCGCCGCGGGCACCAGCACGACCACGACGACCTTCCCGCCGATTTTGTCGCCGTTCGGCGGGTTCTTGAACCCCGGGTATAACCCGACCGCCGAGCCGGTGGTGGTGATTGGGGCGCGCAACTTTACGCCGCCGCGCCAACAGACCCCGGGTTTGATTTTTGCCGAGTGCAACCAATACCCGATTGCCAATCCCGGGCTGGTGTATGACACCGACCGCGTGGTGATTTTCTGGTCGTGGTATGCCAAGACGCCGGAACTGGTGCAAGAGTTCATCGATAACGCCATTTTCGAGGTCGGGTATTTCGGGTCGAACCCGTTCATCCAGCCGGTGGTGCGTAGCAACATCCAGCAACGCGGGCGCAATTGGTGGGTGTTCTACACCATCGACCTCGGTAATGTGCGCCCCGACACGTATTACATCCAGTATTCGGTGCGGTGGGAAAAGCAAATCAGCGACGGGTTCCAATTGTTCGGCCCCGGGACGGCGGTCGAGCGCATCGACAGCAATTGTGACTTTACGGTGCGCCCGAACCTCGAGCGTAAGAGCGTGGTGTATACCTTCCCGTGAACCTGAAAGACGCTGCACACACGTTGTTCGGCCTCGAACTGACCGACTCGCAAGTCGGTCAGTTCGAGCGCTATACCGAGGAATTGCTGAAGTGGAACCAGCATACCAACCTGACGGCCATCGATGAGCCGGAGGCGGTGATGGTGCGCCATCACCTCGACTCGTTGTCGGTGCTGAAGGTCGTCACGCTGGAGCGCGGGATGCGGGTGGCGGATGTGGGGACGGGCGCAGGCTTCCCCGGGTTGCCGCTGCATATCGCGGTCGATGGGGTGTATACGACCTTAATCGAGGCCACCGGCAAAAAGGTGAATTTTTGTAAGCACGTGGCCGAGACGCTGGATTTGAAGCGGGTGGTGGTCTTGCACTCGCGGGCAGAGGAAGCTGGGCACATCACACACCAGCGGGGTAAGTATGACCTCGTGGTGGCGCGGGCGGTGGCGCGCTTGCCGATTTTGCTGGAGTATTTGTTGCCGCTGGCGAAGGTCGGTGGGCTGTGCGTGGCGATGAAGGGGGTGACGGCGGGGCAAGAGGTGGAAGACAGCGCCAAAGCCTTGTCGGAGCTGGGCGGTGAGTTCGTGCGGATGGAGACGATTGAACTCCCAGAGGTGGCCGAGCCGCACCATTTGGTGGTGGTGAAGAAGGTGCGCCAGACCCCACAGGCGTACCCGCGCAAGCCGGGCGTGCCGAGCAAAACCCCGATTGGAAGTTGATGAGCGCACCCGAAAACCGCTGTTGAGGGCGGCGGGTGCGCTATACTTGAGCGTGAAAGACCTTTTTTGTGTTTTGAGGAGACTTTTGAGATGACCGATTCTGCATTGAACGCCGTCCAGACCGTTTTGACGATGAGTGAAGAGCACGAGGCGCTGGTGTCGATGGTGCGGCGCTTCGCCAAGGAACGCATCGCGCCGGTGGCCGAGGAATTCGACCATAGCGGCGAGTTCCCGTTGGCGACCATCAAGGAGATGGGGCGGATGGGCTTGATGGGCATCGAGGTGCCGGAAGCCTATGGCGGCGCGGGGATGGACACGCTGGCGTATGTGTTGACGATGGTGGAGGTGGCGAAGGCCGACGCCAGCCACAGCACGATCGTGAGCGTGAATAATTCGCTGTATTGCCATGCGCTGATGGCGTTTGGGACGGAAGACCAGAAGCAGCGCTTTTTGGTGCCGGTGGCCAGCGGTGAAAAAATCGGGGCGTATAGCTTGACCGAGCCGCAGAGCGGGAGCGATGCCGCGACGATGGCCAGCCGTGCGGTGCTGAGCGAGGACGGCACGCATTATGTCATCAACGGGCGCAAGTCGTGGGTGACGAGCGGCCCGGTGGCAGACTTGATGATTTTGTTTACGATGACGGACGCGAGCAAGGGCAATAAGGGGATTACGGCGTTTTTGATTGACGCCAGCCTGCCCGGGCTGAAGCGCGGCAAGAAAGAGCCCAAATTGGGGATTCGCGCCAGCGCGACCAGCGAAATCGTATATGAGGATTATCGGGTGCCGGTCGAGAACGTGCTGGGCGGCGTGGGCAACGGGTTCAAGATTGCGATGCAAGTCTTGGACGCGGGGCGCATCGGGATTGCGGCGCAGGCGCTGGGGATTGCCGAGGCGGCGTATGAAGCGGCGTTGGACTATGCGCGCACCCGTCAGGCGTTCGGCGGGGCGATTGGGCAGTTTCAGATGATTCAGCAAAAAATCGCGGATATGAAAACGCGCATCGAGGCCAGCCGGTTGTTGATTATGAACGCGGTGCAGGCCAAGATGACGGCCAAAGCGACCGGCGGGCGGTACACGACCGAGGCGAGCATGGCGAAGTTGTTCGCCAGCGAAACGGCGATGTTCGTGACGGATGAGGCGTTGCAAATCCACGGCGGGATGGGCTATAGCAAGGAGATGCCGCTGGAGCGGTATTACCGCGATGCGCGCATCACGCGGATTTATGAGGGGACGAGCGAGATTCAGCGCATGGTGATTGCGCGCAACGAGCTGGGGTTGCGCTAACGATGCGCGGGGCAGGGTTTACGGAGCATGGCGGCGCGGAGGTCATCCGCGTCTTCGACGATTTGCCGATGCCGGAACCGGCGGCAGGCGAGGTGCGGGTACGGATGCGCGCAGCGGCGCTCAACCGCTTGGATTTGTGGGTGCGGGATGGCTGGAAGGGCTTGAACCTGCACATGCCGCACATCACCGGATCGGACGGGGCGGGCGAGGTCGAGGCGGTGGGCGCTGGGGTGACGGCGGTGGCGGTCGGTGACCGCGTGGCGATTGACCCGACGGTGGTGCCTGCCGATAGCCCCGCCCTGATGACCGG
>JALONY010000331.1 GCA_025454715.1 Anaerolineae bacterium | reverse complement strand
CATGGTGAACTCGGGGTTGTGCTTGTAGCTCACGCCCTCGTTGCGGAAGTCGCGGCCAATCTCGTACACCGCGTCGTAGCCGCCCACAATCAAGCGCTTGAGGTACAGCTCGAAGCTGATGCGCAAATACAGGTTTTGCGCCAGCTCGTTGTGGAAGGTGGTGAACGGGCGCGCCGCCGCGCCGCCGTAAATCGGCTGCAAAATCGGCGTCTCGACCTCCAACATCCCCACCCCGTCCAAGTAATCGCGGATGGCGCGAATCATGCGGCTGCGCTTGACGAACACCTCGCGCACGCGCTGGTTGACCGCGAGGTCGGCGTAGCGCTGGCGGTAGCGCGCTTCCTTGTCGTTGAACTCGCCATACTCGACCGTCGTGCCGTCGTCTTGCACCGCTTGCTTGACCACCGGCAACGGGCTGAGCGACTTGGCCAGCAGGCGCAACGCCCGCACCGACACGCTGACCTCGCCGGTCTTGGTGCGCATCATCTCGCCCTCGGCCTGCACGTAATCATCGGTGTCGATGAGCTTGTCTTTGACCAGCCCGAACACCGACTCGCCGACCTCGTTGATGCGGATGAACAACTGCACCCGCCCGCTCTCGTCTTCGATGTGCATGAACGCGATTTTGCCGCTGATGCTGGCGCGGCGCACCCGCCCGCACACCGTCACCGCGATGCCTTCCGCGTCGCCGCCCTGCTCATAGGCGCTGATGGCGGCTTGGGTGGTGTGGGTGCGCTGCACGCGGGCGGGGAACGCCTCGACGCCGCGCTCAGTCAGGGCGGCGAGCTTATCGAGGCGCTCTTGTTCGAGCTTGTTGGGTTGCCAACGCATGAAATGGCCTTCTTCTGGGGTGCAAACCGGTCTACGGGGGGTGGCGTTATTCAATCTTCTTGATGGTGAACACGATGTCACCATCGGGCGCTTTGACGGTGGCTTTGCCGCCCACCTTCGCACCCATCAGGGCGCGCCCCATCGGGCTTTCAATCGACAATTTGCCCTCGCGGGGGTTGGCCTCGGCAGACCCGACCAACATATATTGCTCGGTCTCCTTGCGCCCCTTTTCCAGCACCGTCACCCGCGACCCGACCACCACCACATCGGTGCGCGGTGCCCCGTCGATGATTTGGGCGTTGGCGATGATTTCTTCGAGGCGCTGAATCTCGCCCTCGATGAACGCCTGCTCGTTCTTGGCGTCCTCATACTCGGCGTTCTCATTCAGGTCGCCGCCCTCTTCCATCGCGAGGCGCAAGCGCTCGGCAATCTCGGCGCGGCGCACCTCTTTCAAGTCCAGCAGGCGGTTCTCGAGGGTAACGAGGCCTTCGGGGGTGAGATAATGAGTCTGTTCCATGGGATTCATCTCCAGTTTAGATAGTGGCATTCGTGGCCAAAAACTGCAAAAGACACAGCGTTGGGGCAGGCTGTGTCCGGGGGGTATCGACGGTTTCTTTGCGATGTGTGTTACAGCATAGTCCGTTTCGTGAGGGCTGTAAAGTTAAAAGCGTGTAGGAATCTGTGACCGTATCGCGTCGGGTGGCCGCCCATTGACGTGAGCGCCCGATGAGTCGATGATAGCCCACATCCCGCCCCCTTGTTGCCCCCATTAGGAGCCCCCATGAGCCAACCCCAATCCTCCTCGTTCGAGTTCAAAGACACCGACCAAAGCCTGAGCCAAGCGCTGGAGAGCACCGCCGCAGGGATGACCGGCGAGACCGTCACCCTGCGCGAGGTGTTCGCCCAGCTCGGTGAGCACGGACTGCTGGCGTTTTGCGCCTTCCTGACGTTGCCGTTCCTCATCCCCGTGTCCATCCCGGGCGTCAGCACGGTCTTCAGCATCGTGATTATTTTGCTGGGGTTGGCCGTCACGCTCAACCGCTTGCCGTGGTTGCCCGCCCGCCTGATGAACCGCCAATTGGTGGTCGCGCAGCTCAAGCCCACCTTGCAAAACGGTGCCAAGTTCGTCGCCCGCTTCGACCGCTTCCTGCGCCCGCGCCTGCTGGGGCTGACCGCCAGCGCCAACCTCAACCGCCTGCACGGCCTCGCGCTGATTTTCGGCGCGGTGTTGCTGATGTTCCCGCTCGGGCTCGTCCCGCTATCGAACACCCTGCCCGCGCTGGCGATTTTGTTCTTGTCGCTGGGCATCGTGCAGCGGGATGGCGTGTTCGTCCTGCTGGGTTATGTGATGAACGTGGTCACGCTGGTCTACTTCGCGGTGTTGGCCGCCGGTGTGATTTTGGCCGGTCAAGGCCTCGGCGCGTTGCTGGGCTCCTGATGGAGCGCCCCAGCCCAACCCCCAACACCTTCACCGACACGGGGCAAAGCCTGAGCCAAGCGCTGGCCGCGGCGGCAGCCAGCCTGACCGAGCCACGCACCACCCTGCGCCAGCTCCTGACCGTGTTGGGCGAGCACGGACTTTTGGCGTTGTGCGCCGTGCTGAGCCTGCCGTTCTTGCTGCCGGTCTCGGTGCCCGGCGTCAGCCTGATTTTCGGCCCCGTGGTGGTCTTGTTGGCCATCGCCATCACGCGCAACCGCGTGCCATGGTTGCCCGATCGCCTGATGCGCTTCGGTTTCCCGACCGACCGCCTGCGCCTATCGTTGGAGCGCGGGGCGCGCTTCATCGCCCGCTTCGACCGCGTGGTGCGCCCGCGTTGGCTGCGCCTGACGGGCAACCTGACCCTCTACCGGCTGCACGGGGTCGCCCTGACGGTCGGGGCGGCCTTGATGACGCTACCGCTGGGGTGGGTGCCGCTGGCCAATACCTTGCCCGGCCTCGCGGTGTTGCTGCTCTCGTCGCCGCGACCGTGGTCTATTTTTCGGTGCTGGCCATCGGGGTGGTCAGCGCCAGCCGCGCACTGGGCGTGTTGTAGGCCAGCGCGCCGACCTCACCCCCCTCAGCCCAATTTTTTGGGCGAGGGGGTGCAGAACAGGTCAAGACGGGTCTGTAGGGGCGCAGCGTGCTGCGCCCGCCCCTTTGGTTTTGCCCCCGCCCCCTACTCGAGGTCGGACAGCACGTCCTCCAGCTCGAACTGCATCTCATCGACCGCGCTGGCCGCGTCCAGCTCGCCGGTCAAGACGAGGTAGACGTTGCGATAGAACGCCTCGGAAGCGCGGTCGTACAAGGCCGCCGTCACACCCGACGGGCGCGGGAAGGCGGTCGCGAGG
>JALONY010000330.1 GCA_025454715.1 Anaerolineae bacterium | reverse complement strand
TTCACCCGTGACCGCTTGGGGTCGATTTGGGCGCAGGCCGAGGCCGACAACGGCGATGAGGTCGCCGCGGTGCTGCACCCCGACAACGGGCGCTGGGTGCTGGGGGTCATCGTGCTGGCCTTGCTGTTGATGCTGAGCGTACACGCCCAAACCGTCGGGCGTGACCTGTTGCAATCGGCGGGGGGCGGGCTGGGCGACTTGTTGACCCGCCTGCAATCCAACCTGACGCTGGCCGATGTGCGGATTAGCATCTTGTGGTCGTTCATCGTCAGCATGTTCTTGCTGATTGGCTATTTCTTGGCCGGTGGGTTGTGGGGCAACCGCGCCACGCTGCAAGGCTATGGCTTGGGCGTGTTGCTGTTCATCGTGTTGGTGCAGACCTCGGCGGGCTGGTATGCCGCGGTCTTCAACGCCGAAAGCCCGACCGAGTCGTGGGACAGCCCGACCACCCACCGCCCATATCACCTGCTGCGCGAGACGCTGGACGACCTGATGCTACGCGAGACCTCCGGCTTCCCGTACCTGCCGATTACCGTGCTGCGCGACCGCTCGGTCGGCCTCGACGAGGACGGGTTGCTCGGCTGGTTGCTCAAAGATCAGCCGGTGCAGTTCGTCGATGCGATCGAGGAAGCCCGCGCCGCGCCGTTGGTCATCGCCTCGGCCTCGCTGACCGACAGCACGACCCAATCGCCCGACCTCGGCGGCAGTTATGTCGGGCAATCGTTCGTCTTGTCGCGCACGTGGGCCAGCACCAGCTTGATGGGCATGGACGTGCTGCCGTGGTGGATGCAACGCCAAACCCGCATCCAGCCCGTGCCGCACCAAACCGTGACGCTGTGGGTGCGCCAAGACGTGTTCGAGAGCGTGCCCGTCACCCCGCTGACCTCGCAGGCGGTGGGGCGGTGAGGCTTGCCCCGCCCCGTCGTGTATACTGATACGAACCCGTCAACCACGAGACCTCGCCGATGTCGATTGACCCACAAGACCCGACCCTGCGCCTGATTGCGCGCTGCCTGACCGGTGAACAGCCTGCCTATGCCGCGCTATACGACCTGTACGCCAGCGGCTTGTACCGGCTGTGCTATAGCCTCGTGCTCAACGCGCAAGACGCCGAGGACGTGATGCAGGACTCGTTCGTGTATGCGTTCAAGAACCTGCACCGCTATGACCGGCAACGCGCCAGCTTCAAGACGTGGCTGTACACCATCGCCGTCAGCCGTTGCCGCAACACCTACCGGCGCAAGCAACCGACCTTGATCGACATCTCGCAGATGTTCGGTTTCGACATCGCCGCGCCCGACGATGACTCCTCGCCCGAGGCGGCCAGCGCGCATCAGGCCGCCCGCGATGCCATCCAGCACGCGCTGGTGCAATTGTCGCCCCCCCTGCGCGAGGCGGTGGTGTTGCGCTACGGGCAAGGGCTGACCTTCCGCGAAATCGCTGAAATCATGGATTGCCCGCTCAAGACCGCCGAGAGCCGCGTGCGGCTGGCGCATGACCGCCTGCGCGCCCTGCTGAGCGAGACGGGCGGGCGCGGCCTACTCGACGAGCTGACCGCGTACTGAGGATGACCCCCAGCAAGGAGGAGGCACGCATGAACAACCCCTTTTCGTCGTTTTGGCGGCGGCGGCGCGCCCTGCGGCACCTGCCGCGCTTCGTGCGGGGCGAACTGCCCACCGCGCACCGGCGCGAGGTCGCCCGCGCCCTCGACGACGACCCGCAGGTCTACGCCGCGTATCGCCAGCACCGCCACGCCGCCCAACAATTCGAGGCCGACCTCGGCGGGGTCGGGCGCGCCCCGCACGAGTCGCTCCGGCGCGGCTGGGACGGGGTGGCGCGTGCCCTCGACGGACGCGCACCGGCCTACCGCTTTGCCGCCCGCTCGTTCGATTGGCGGGTGCGCGTCGCCGCCGTCGGGATGGCCGCCGCCTTGCTCATCCCGATTGGGCTGGGGGCGGGGGTGGTGGCCGCCAGCGGCCTGCCCCCCACCCCACCCGCCGCCCGTATCGCCCAGTATGCGTGGACGCCCACCAGCGACCACGCCGCCACCGACCCGATGCCGGACGAGACGCCGTTTTTGGCCACCGCCCAGCTCGTCATCCGCGCTACGCCCACCCCGACGGGCAGCCCCTGATGTTTTGCCCGACTACCCGTTTCGAGGAGTAAGACCCGCATGGCCTTTTCCGACACTTCCCCTTCGCCCACCCCCAACGACGCGCTCGGCGCGGCCTTGTCGCGCCGCGTCGTGTTGCGCTGGGAGGTGGTCGTCTATGCCCTCATCCTGATTGCGGCGGTCTTCACGCGCTTTTGGGCGCTGGGCGACCGTGCGATGAGCCACGACGAGTCGTTGCACGTCTACTACTCGTACAACCTGTACCTGCGCGGCGACTTCGACCATACCCCGCTCATGCACGGCCCCATCCTGTTCCACGCCAACGCCCTGATGTACGCGCTGTTCGGCGATAACGACTTCAGCGGGCGCATCTATACCGCGTTGCTGGGCGTGGCGATGGTGTTCACCCCGTTGCTGTTCCAGCGCTGGATTGGCAAGTGGGGCGCGTTGCTGGCCTGCGTGATGATTTTGGTCTCACCCTTGCTGATGTACTACAACCGCTACATCCGCGAGGACACGCCCGCCATCATGGCCTCGCTTTTGATGGCGTGGGCGATTTTGATGTACCTCAACGGCCCCGCCGAGCAACGCCGAAAGCCGCGCTGGTTGTACGTGCTGTCGGCGGCCATGCTGTGGAACCTCGGCACCAAAGAGACCGCCTTCATGTACGTGGCCTCGTTCGGTCTGTTCTTCACGCTGTATTGGATCGTGCGGATGCTGCAAGTGCGCTACCAAATGGCCGGCAAGCCGATTTTCAGCGGCTTGATTATGGCCATCTTGCTGGGCGCGTTCGCCGCAGTGCCG
>JALONY010000329.1 GCA_025454715.1 Anaerolineae bacterium | reverse complement strand
GTGCAAGGCACCCCCGTGATGCCCTCATTCCTCACGCCCACGGCCACGCCGGTCGGGTTTGTCGCCTCACCGCACCCCTCGCGCACCCCTGTCACCCCCACCGCCACCCCAACACCCACCGAGAGACCCGCATTCCCCGACAACTTATTGCTCAATGGCGGCTTTGAGAACCCTAGGGCTAAACCTGAGTCAGCAATCTATTGGTCTGGAACAGGGCTCACGAGTGAGGACGGGCGGGTGTGTAATGACACCCCAGTTGCGGGAGAGTGCATATTCCGCTTTAGCAGTATCAGTCCAACTTCCTCGCTACGCAGTATCTTGCAAAGATATTTTCCGCTAGGGCTTATGGCAGGCGACCGTCTGACCCTAAGTGGCCAATTTTCAGGGGATGATCTTGTATCTGGCGGGAGCGTGTATTTACGTGTTTTGTATGACGATGGTAGCATTACCAGCGTTTCCCTAGCCATACCCTCCGGCACCTTTGGCTACACCACCCTCACAGGTGAGTTTATCGTCGAAAATAAACCGTTTATTCAAGCAGATATCAGCATCGAGCTGCCCGGGGAGAGTACAGGTATTTTGCGCGTCGATGACATGCGCTTGAGCGTTACCGACTATAGGCTGGTGACTCCACAAGCGCCTCTGCCTACGGCGACCCCGACCGCGACGCCATAAACCAGCACGCCCACCCACCCGTCAAGGTTCGCTAAAACCACCCTCACCCCACAAAAAACACACCCAGCCACGCGGCTGGGTGTTTGCGTTTCCCGATATCAGACCAGCGATACCACCCGCTTCCCGCGTGCCCGCCCTGTCGCAAGCTGGCGGAAACCCTCGACAGCCTCGGCCAAGCCAACCACCTGCTCGACCACCGGCCTGACCACCCCTCGCTCAATCATCGCGCTCACCGCCCGCAAGTCCTCAACAGACGTGCTGGCCGTCAGATTGGTAAAGCGCTTGCCGTCACGCTTGGGCATGAACGGGGCACGTGCCAACCCCTCGAACAATTGCCCGTCGCTCCCGCCCACCATCACATACCGCCCACCGGCGCGCAGTGCCCGCCCATAATGCGCGAGTGGGTGATACCCGTTGACCCCCAAAATCACGTCATACTCGCCGATGCGCTCGGTAAAGTCCTCACGAGCATAATCGACCACGTGCGCCGCACCCAACGCCCGCAAACCGTCCAAGTTGCCCGCGCTGGCCACCGCCGTGACCTCCGCGCCCATCGCCACCGCGATTTGCACCGCAAACGTCCCAACACCACCCGCCGCGCCATTGATGGCCACCCGCTCCCCCGCCTTGACCGCGCCTTTGTCGCGCAGGGCTTGCAGGGCGGTCAACGCGCCCATCGGCACGGCGGCGGCCTGCTCAAAGCTGAGCGAGGGCGGCATCGGGGCTAAGGCCGCCTCGGGCACCGCCACGTACTCCGCCAGCCCGCCCAGCCCACAGCCCGACAAGTCGCCATAGACCGCATCCCCGACCTTGAAGGCCGTCACGCCAGCCCCGACCTGCTCGACCCGTCCGGCGATGTCACTGCCCAACACACGATATTTCGGCCTGAACAAGCCGTAGCCCATCAAGCGCATCACGAACGGCTCCCCCTTCAACAACCGTAAATCTGCGCTGTTGAGGCCGCAGGCACACACCCGCACCACCACCTGCCCCGTCTTGGGGGTCGGTGTGGGCAGCTCGCTCAACCGCAACACATCCGGCGCACCATACCGGTCATATACCAGCGCTCGCATCGTCATGATCATCTCCTTCACGCCCAGTTCCATGCCAAGCCCATCGTCACACCGTTGAAAATCAGGCTGACGACCAGCAACACCTTATCGTAGGCCGAGGGGTAACTCCGCAAATCGACCAACACGAACACGAAAAACACCAACGCCACAATCAGGTTTGCCCACCGGTTGACCGTGTGCGGCAACACCAGCGACGCGAACACCATCAAGATGGGGATGAGCATGAAGATGGCCGCGAACAACCATTTGCTGGGGTCGGCTTGCCAGTCAGAGGCGGCGGCGATGCGCGCCGAGTCGCCACTGTAGATGCGTAGCACATCACCCACCAAATACAACAGCATGACGGTGATCCATGTGCCGGAAAGCACAATCCGAATATCGAGCATAGCCATAGTGGCCTCCTTATCAGGTCAAGAAATCAGGTCGGGGCAAGGCACGGCCTAAACCGGTTGCCCCAACGCGGGGACGGAAAGTTGACGAACGGTTAGAGATGTCGAAAGGGTCGGGAAGTTAGCGCGAGGCGGCTTGGCGGCGCTGCACCAGCTGGATGAGCTTGGCGCCGTTGACCAGCACAATCACGACGATCATGGACAGCGTGATGACCAACGGGGCTTGACCGATTGGGAGATCGGGGACGGACTCGCGCAAACGGTCGGCCAACGGGGTGAAGAGCGCGAAATACAAGCCGATGGCGCCAATGAGGTCTAACACGGTTTGCACCCCCCATGTCCAGACCGTCCAGCGACGTTGCGCCAGCGCCAACACCGTCAGCAGCACCACGCCCAACGTCGTCACCCCCAAGAACAGCAACCAACCGGTCGGCGCAGGCAGCACATCACTGGGCTCGAGTTGCCCAAAGCGCAACGTCAGGCCACCGACCGACGCGCAATACAAGAACGCCAACCCGACCACCGTGCCACTCGCGATGCCCAGCCCGGCCTCCAGCCGGTTGACCATCGTCGGCTCTTCCACCGGTGGCAATTTCAACGGGTCGAAGCCTTTTTCGGCGGCCTCGTGCACCACCTCGCCCGAGCGCTGAACCGCCCAAAAGATGCCGACCACCACGGCAAAGAAAATCGCGACAGCCTGTAAGGCATTCAAGACCACCCCGACCAACAGCCCAACCCAATTGGTCGAGCCTTCCGAGAGCGCCGCCTCGACCAACTGCACCACCATCACCACCACCGGCACCAGCACCAGCCCAAACCGCATCACGGTCTGGAAAAAGGGGTACAGCGTCGGGCCAATCAGGTATTGCTCCCCGCCATACGAGGCGGCCATCGTGCGCGGGTCGCCCAGTTGCTTCAGCACCGCAGCCACCTCGTCGCGGGTCGGGGTCGCCCCATAGCGGTCATCGAGCTGGTCTTGAATTTGTGAGCGCAACTCGGCCTCGATGTCGGCACGCTCCTTCGGGCGCACGTACAGCCCGACCTGATGCACATAACGGTCAATCAATTCACGCATCGTCTCCCCCTCTCAAGATGGTCTGCATCACCACAACCGTGGCCTCCCACTCGGCGCTCATCGCCACCAACACCGCCTGCCCGGCCTCACTCACCCGATAATATTTGCGCGGGCGCGCCTCGCTGGTGTCCCACTCGCTGTGCAACAACCCTTGCTTTTCTAGCCGCCGCAACAACGGGTACAACGTCCCCTCTTCGATGTCCAAGCCCAGCCGCAACACCGCCAAAACCACGATGCCGCGCCGCAATTCCAACCGGAGTTGTTCTACGTGTTCATCCATGACACCTTGTGCGCTCCAACATACTGTGCAACAGACAGTGCTATGCACCACACAGTATCAATATACTGTACGGTGCATAGTATCGTCAAGGGGGCAAAAAAACGATCGACTCCGAGGGCTCAATACATGAACGGCAACACGACACGCCGCGCCGCGAAATCGAGGCGGTCAACCCATGCCTGAGCACCCAAGCGCGTCAAGTCCGCGATGGCCGCCTGCCAATCCGCATAGGCATTCCGCAACGCGGCTTGGTGCAGCCGGATGGCCACCTCATCGAAGCGGCGTTGCCGGTCTTGTGCAATCGCCAACGCCCGATCGAGATGCCCAAGCGCCTCGTCGGTATCGCTGGTCAGCAAGGCACGCATCCGCCAATACAGCACTTGCAACGGCAAATAACTGGGTTTGAACGCCACCGGCTCCACCGCTCTCATCATGCTTTCCAAGTTGCCTGTGTCATCG
>JALONY010000328.1 GCA_025454715.1 Anaerolineae bacterium | reverse complement strand
TCGGACGAGAGCGTGGTAGCGGGTGTGTTGCTGAAGCTCAACTTCGTCGTGACGGACGTGACGGGCGGGATGTGCACGCCCTTGGAAGGGGCGCGGGTCGATGTGTGGCACGCGGACGCCGAGGGGGTGTATTCGGGCGTGGACGGCGCGGAAGACCTGATGTTCTTGCGCGGGTACCAGCTCACCGACGAGGACGGGCGTGCGACGTTTTTGACGGTGTACCCGGGCTGGTACCCCGGGCGGGCGTGCCCAAGCGCCGTATAACGAGCGCGGGCAACGCACGACGTTGAACGAGGGCGATGGCATCTTCCAGAACAGCGATGACCTACTGACGTTGACGCTGGTCGAATATGAGGACGAGGACAGCGGTGAAACGGGCTACGAGACGACGTTCGATGTCGGCTTGGATTTGAGCGCCGAGCCGACCACCGACCCGATGGGGGGCGGGGGTGGAGGGCGTGGCGGTGGCCGCCCGAACGGGACTCCGCCGCCGCGCCCGTAACGACACACGCGGGTATGAGACACGAAAACAAGGTGCGTCGCTCACCTTGTTTTCGTCCTAGTTTGAACATAAGTAGTGTTTCGCGGTGTCTAAGTACCGGTTTTCAGCCCGCCCAGAAGTCGTAGCTGAACAAGAAAGCGTTCATGGCCAGCAGCAGCACGCTCAGGGTCGTCCATGAGCGGTCGAAGACGGTGCTGCGGCTGAAGCGCCCGAGCATCACCCACAGGGTGGGGACGGCGAGCACGTAACGGAAGGCGCTTTGGGTGCCCGTCCAGCCACTGGTCAGCGGTACGACCAGCGAGACGAACCCGAACAGCGCGAGCAGGGGGTAGCGGCGGACGCACAGCATCATGCTGAGGGTGGCCAACACGATCGCTCCGAGGTTGAGGGCGACCCATGTGGCGGTCTCGGGGAACTCTTGGGCGCGTTGTAGGATGCCCGCCCAAGCGCTGGCGGTGAGGGATAGGTCGAGCAAGCGGTTGCCGAACCACTCGACCTCGACGATTTCGAACGGGTGGCCGTTGAAATAGCGGAAGACGCCATAGGCGACCAAAGGGAGCGCCAACAACGGGGCGCGTAGCCAGAGGCCGCGCCGGTCGGCATTGGGGCGCAGGTAGAGCATCAGCCACGTGATGCCGAGCGGGACGATGAGCGTGCCACCCACGGCGCGAGTCCATGTGGCGAGCATGGCCAGAATGGCGGCAGGGGCAAGCCGCCCGCGGCGCATTAGGGCGAGGCTACCGAACGCCAACCCGACGAACAAGCCCTCAGTATAGACGGTGGCGAAGAAGAACGAGGCGGGGAAAATCAGCAGCATGAACGCGGTGCGGATGCCGCCATCCTCGCCCAGCTCATCCCGGGTGAGGTCGTAGAGGGCAATCATGGCCGCCAGCGTGCCGAGCAACGATACCGCGACACCGGCGAGGGTCGAGGCGGCGATGGGCGACAAGAGGCCGTCGAACGGGGCGCGCAGGACGCGCATGGCGAACGGGTAGAGCGGGAAGAAGGCGTAGCTCTTGCTGTATTGCTCCCCTTGATATTCGACCGTCGAGATGTCGGGGTCGTCGTAGCCGACGGTGGCGATGGACAGGTAATACTCGCTGTCCCACGCCACTTGGGTATTGAGGAACGGGTCGAGCAGGTACGGGTTGTCTTCGAGGCTGTCGCGGCGGGTTTCTTGCGCCGTCCAGACCAGCGCGTCATCGGCACGGGACGGGGCGTAGCGCGTGGCGGCGAAGCTCATATAGCCGATGAGGACGACCGCCCAGAAGAGCCAAATCAGGGCGATCATCCGCAAGCTGCGTGCGGTCATTGCGTCACTTACTCCGTGGGCTGCGGCTCATAGCGCGCAAGGTAATCGGCATAGAGGCGGACGGCGTGGCCGACCGGATCGGCGTAATAGTCCTCGGGCGTGACATCGAGGGTGACGGTGCGCTGAGCGGGCTTGACGACCGGTTTGGTCTCGGCGAAACGGCGGATGGTCTCGGCGTGCGGCTTGAGCGTGCCGTCTGGGCGGACGAGGCCGAAATGGCGCTCGTGCTTGGCTCCGTTGGGGTCGCAGGGGGGGACGTTCCAGAGTTCCTCGACGTAATCGGCGTAGCACCACATCAGGGCACCGGTCGAGCCGACCTCGACCAGCTTGGGCAGCACCGCGCCGACGTATTCGGCGAGGGCGACCTCGCTGGCCATGAATTGCTTGCGTTGCCAGCCACGGTAGCTCTCCCACTCCCAGACCTCGGAGTCGCGGCCTTGTGGCGCGGTGCAGCCGCCCCACTCCTCGGCGAGGCAGGGTTTGCCGCTCATGGCGGTGACGAGGGCGCACAAGTACGGCATGAAGTCGGGGTCGAGGTTGTGGCGCGCCCACGGGGCGTACATCGGGTAGCCGTGCATGACGGCCACGTCGGTCTCGGCGAAGACTTTATCGACGTTGAGGCCATTGTCGTTCAGCAGGCTGTCGGCGTGCAGGCCGCAGGTGACATCATGGACGGGGTCGATGTCCTTGATGACGGCGCGCATATCGCGCACCCATTGGCGTCCGGCCTCGGCGCTGTGGGGGTGAGCGAACAGGTCAGGCTCGTTGCCGAGGTTCCACATCCAGATGGCGGGGTGGTCTTTGTAGGTGCTGACCACGGTCTGGAGCAACAAGCGCGAGGCGGCCAATGCCTCGGGGTCGTGGAACATGTTGCGGTATTGGCTGTCTACGATTTTGCCCTTGCTCATGACCTGCCAGACGTGCGGCGAGGCGGGCTGAGCCGTGCGGTCGAGCAACCATGATGGCGACCAGTTGGGGCCGCTCATGTGGCCGGTGAAAAAGGTGACATCCAGCTTGAGGCCGAGCCCAGCGGCGATGTCGCAAACGGTGCCGAAATCGCGCAGGCGCTCGGGTGAGACGGTGGTGCTGGTCGGTTGCCAGTCGTCCCACAACAAAAACAGGCGGACGACGCTCATGCCGAGGCTTGCGATGACGGTGAATTCTTCGCGGACTTCGTCGGCCTCGAAATTGTTCCACCAGTACATGGCTTTGCGGCGTGGCCAGTAGTTGACGCCGAGCAAGAACGGTTGGGACATGATGTGCCTCATTCGTTGGGTGCGGGGAGGACGTAGACGGTCATGGATTGGGCGGGGATGGTCAAGACCGACCCATCGGCGACGGCTTGCGGCGCGATTTGCTG
>JALONY010000327.1 GCA_025454715.1 Anaerolineae bacterium | reverse complement strand
GGCAAAAACACCATCGAGACCAGCGTGGCCGGTTGGCGGAGCTGCACGCGCAGCTCATTCAGTGCGATTGCAATCGCTTTTCTCATCGTGTGCAGACCTCTCGGTTAATCCCGCAAGCGGCGGGCAAAAATGATGAATCCGATGGCGAAGGTGACCGCGCCGAACACGGTCAAGACCAGCGCGTTGAGCCAAACATCGGTGTTGTTGTTGGCCAACAACGTGTAGGCGTTCGACCCCCAATATACGATCGACAGGTTTTGCAGGCCGCCGCCGAGCTGGAAGCCGAACGCCCCGCCCAGCACCGCGCTGAAGATGGCGATGATCGAGCCGAACGTCGCCGCTTGTTCGCTGTTGCGCGCCGCCGCCGCCGTAATCGCCCCGATGCCGGTGGCACCGATGGCCGAAGCGACCGTAATCAACAGCACCATCAGCGGGTTATTGCCCCAGATGAACTCGAACCGCCCTTGTATCAGCGTATTGACCAACGTCAGCGCCACCATCAAGAACAGCAATTGCACCAGCACGTTGATGAACGTCGCCAACAGCTTGCCGGTCAAAATCGACAGCATCGGGGTCGGGGTGATGGCCATGCGCTGGAGCGTGCCGTTCTTGCGCTCCTCGATGGTGCTGTTGGCGCTGCCGTTGGCCGTGAAGATGGCGAAGAACAGCGCTTGGGCACTGCCGAACACCACCAACGGGTTGAAGACGAAGGCATCGCCCTCGACCGTCTCTTGCACCACCGTGATGGGCGAGCCGACCCCCGAAAACGCGCACGACACCCCCTCGGCGAAGGCTTGGCTGCCCGACAGGCTAATCATCCGCAGGGGTTGGTCGGTGATGGGCGCGAACAACGCGCTCAGCGTCACGTTGCCAACCGCGATTTGCGCGCCCACCTGCTGCACGATCGAGCGGATGATACTGCTCGAAATCGGGCGCTCTGGGTCGGCATAAACCTCGATGCGGGTCGGGCTGACCGTCATATCGGTCGGCGTAAAGCCGATGTCGGCGCTGAAGGTGCTGGGGATGATAACCGCCGCCGCATACGTCCCGGCCTCGACGCCCGCCCGCGCCTCGGCGGCACTGGTCAGGCGTGCGCCCTCCAATAGCTCATCGAGTGAGCCCGCCGCCGCGGGGGCACCGCTGGAGTCGGGGCACACGAACTGGGCGGTTTGCAACCCTGCATCGTTCAGCGCAGGTGCGCCGAACCCCGCCGTTTCGGCCTGCCCATCGGGCAGAGGTGCCAGCACCCCCGCGATGATTGCGCCATAATTGGTGCCGCCCGTCCCCTCGTCGAGGTTGACCACCGCCACCGGAATATCGGTCAAGGGTGCGCTACTGCCCTGCGCCACCCCCCCGAACGTCACGCCGATGATGGTCGAAATCGCCAGCGGCGCCGCCACCATCAGCAAAACCAAATTGCGGTCGGTGAACGTGGCGACCACGTCCTTCCACGCAATCGTGAGAATTTTTCGCATCGTGTTTCCTCGTCTGTATCGTCTACTCGCCCACCGCGCTCAAGGCGCGCTCGGCGTCCCAGCGCAAGCTGGCAAAGGTCTCATCCAGCGCCAGCGCCGTGCGGATGAGGGCGGAGTCCGGCGCGTCCATCAGCGCCAGCAACTCATCGGTCATCACCCCGACATAGGCCGGACGGATGTCGGGGCGCAACGCCTCGCCATCCCAGTCGTCTTCACGGCTGGCATAATAATAGGTGTTCGTCACCGCCTCTTCGCCCTCGGTCGCGGCACAGCTCACGGTCGAGTAGGTGGGCAAGGCGAGGTCTTCGAAGGGCCTAAGCGGTACGTTGACGCTGTACAACACGCCCGCCTCGTCCAGCTTATACAGCCCATACCACGGCTGCGCCACATACGTGATTCGGAGCTCGCCACAATCCGGCCCCGTACCGCTCATCATCTGGGTCGTCATGCAGGCGTGCAGCACGCGCACCATCGTGCCGCTCTCGGTCTCCACCATCACCGGCTCGCGCAGCTGCACCACCTGTGACGCCTCGCCTCGCTCGAACGGGCTATCGCACAGCGACGCGGTGAGCTGGTTGAGCGGGTGCCCATCGGAGGTTGCCCACACCTCGGCCAGTTGTTCGGCCAACGGCAACTCACCCGATAAACCGCTCTCGGGGGTGGCCACGAAAAACCACGAGGCCGCACGCCCATCCCCCAACACCCACCACGCCGAGCGGTCGCCGTCCTCGCGTCGTCGGCTCAGTTCGCGCCGCATCTCACGCACCGCCCGTGACCCGCCTTCCGCTGTCGGGTCAATCCAGAGCAACTCGGCAGGGCGTCGCACCAACTCCAGCGCCAGCCGCTCGGTGTTGAGGCGATACTCGTTTTGCACCACGAACGCCACTGCTTCGCTCAGGCGAAAATACAGCCCGTCCGTCGATTGGCGAACCGGCGTCACAAACGCCACCGCGATGAGCAATACCGTCCAAAAGGCCATCGGTCTAGTCCCCCTACGCCCTTACTAATCGCGCAAGGCGCGCCCCGTCAGGTTCAAGAATAAGGTTTCGAGGTCAGGCTCTTTCACCGCCACCGATGTAACCGTCGCGCCCGCGTCGTTGGCGGCGCGCAAGACATCCGGCAAGGTCTTCCGCCCATTCTTAGCATAGACGCTGATGCGCGTGTCTTGGCCGCCGTCTTCACTCTTCTCGTGCACCGCACGGCTGACGCCCGCCACACGCCCAAGCGTCTCGGTCAGGTGGCCGTTGGTCGCCCCCTCGATGCTCAAGACGAGGCGGTCTTCCTCGCCCGCCTGCGCCATCAATTCGACCTGCGTCCCCATCGCGATAATTTTCCCGTGGTCAACGATGGCCACGCGGTCGCTCAGCTCCTGAGACTCTTCCATCAGGTGGGTGGTATACAGCACGGTCATGCCGTACTCATCGCGCATCCGAAACACCGTATCGAGGATGCGGCGGCGG
>JALONY010000326.1 GCA_025454715.1 Anaerolineae bacterium | reverse complement strand
TGCGTGACCGGAGCGATTGGCGGGCGTTGCTGGCGCAATGCCGCATCGGGACGGTGCTGGTCTACCCGACCGCGCCCTTGGCCACCGCGCTACGCGCCGACCCCGCGTGGCAAGTGGTCTATGAAGATGTGCGCTCGGTCATCTTCCGCCCGTCCGAATCGCCTTCTGAGGCGAATCTCATCCAACCGGCACCATCCCGCGATAGAATAAGCGCAGTGCAATCTGATGGAGTGATTACCCCATGCCCCAACTAAACCGCCGCCAACGCGAAGAAGAGATGCGCGCCGCTGGCCGCCTGCCACCCGGCCAAACCCTGACCGAGGATTTTCCGGTCTTGACCTATGGCCCGACCCCCAAGTTTAACCCCAGCACGTGGACGCTGAAGGCGTTCGGCACGGTCGCCAAAGAGACCACGTGGACGTGGGAGCAATTCCAAGCCCTGCCGACCGTGCAAATCACCTGTGACATCCACTGCGTGACGCGCTGGTCGAAGTTCGATACCGGCTGGGAAGGGGTGCAGTTCAAGCACCTCGCCGAATTGGTCGGCGTCAAGCCGGAGACCCGCCACGTGATTGCCCACTGCGATTATGGCTACACCACCAACGTCCCAATCGAAGACATGATGCGCGACAACGTGTTGCTGGCGTTGCGCTACGACGGCCAGACGCTCGACCCTGAGCACGGGGGGCCACTCCGCACGTTGGTGCCGCACCTGTACCTGTGGAAGTCGGCCAAGTGGGTGCGCCAGCTCGAGTTCTCGACCTCCGACAAGCCGGGCTTCTGGGAGGTCAACGGCTATCACAACTACGGCGACCCGTTCCGCGAGGAGCGCTACGGGCGGCGCGGGTTCTTCTAAACCGCACGCTCATGCCCAGACTCACGACGCCCCAACCGTTTTCGGCTGGGGCGTCGTGTTTGCTGGCAGGTGGGCGCGCCCTAGTAAATCTTCATCGCCCGAAACGACTCGGCATAGGCATAACCGGCGGCTTTACCGGCCTCGGCGTCCCATTGGCGGATGAACTCGGCGGGGTCGCCGTCGGGGAACTGCGAGGCGTGCTTGCGGAGCGCCTCGACCTTGCGCTCGAAGGTCGCGCCGGTGTCGATGGTCAGGTTGGGCTGTTGGCTGAACAACAGCCAGACGTGCGCGATGTTGTGCGGTTCTAGCCCCTCATCCAGCAACTCGGCGAAAATCTTGCGGTTGCCGACTGCCGGAAAGACCGCATCGATGGCGGCTTGGCAAACGGCGCGGTGGTCGGGGTGGTTGATGTAGGTGTTGGTCGGCATGAACAGCATGGTCGGATCCATGGTCATCAACAGGTCGGGGCGGGCGCGGCGCATCACGCGCACGAGGTCGCGGCGCAACGTCAGCGTGTTCTCGACCATGCCGTCGGGGTAGCCCAAAAACACGCACTCGGCCACGCCCAAGACCTCGGCGGCGGCGCGTTGTTCGGCCTCGCGGGTGGCGGCCAATTGGGCGCGGGTGATGTTCGGGTCGTTCGAGCCGGAGCCGTTGTCGGTCACGATGCAAAACGTGACGTGGCTGCCCGCGGCAGTCCAATGGGCGATGGTGCCCGCCGCGCCGAACTCGATATCGTCGGCGTGGGCGACGATGACCAAGGCGCGGGGTGGGATGTACGAGGCGTCGGGCGCCCACGGCTGCATCGGGTTTTGAGGGGGCGTCTCGGGGGTGGTGTCTTGCGGTTGGTCGGTCATCGAGCATCCTCGGTTTTTTGGGGGGATGGGAAGGCGAAAAAGAAGATGTGGGACAGTGTAACGGATGAGTTCAAACGGCGCATGTCTTACGCGCTGTGGGCGGTGTTGATGCTGGTGCTGACCGGTTGTGGCGCGCCGCCCGCGCCGGTCATCGAGGTCGGGGCGGTGCTGGTCTCGGACGATTTCGACACGGCGGGCGCGTGGGACACGATCGACTCGGGCGGGGTGTCGGTCGGGGTCGGGGGCGGCTTGATGCGCTTGGACGTGCCCGCCGGTGGCTATTACCTGACGACCACGCCCCCGACCTATGCCGATGTGCTGGTCGAGGTCGATGCGCGGGTGTTGAGCGATGACCGCAGCAACGGGGTGGGGGTGGCGTGTCGCGTGCAGCCCGACGGCAGTGGTTATTATTTCTTGGTGGGCAACGACGGCAGTGCGACCATCCGGCGGGCGCGGGGGCGCGAGGTCACGGCGTTGCTGGCGTGGACGCTGACCCCTGCCGTCCGCACCGGCTCGGAGCGCAACACGGTGCGGGCGGCCTGCGTCGGCCAACGCTTGATGCTGTGGGTTAACGCGCAATTCGTCGGCGAGGCGACCGATGGCTTGTACAGCGCGGGCAAGCTCGGGCTGGTCGGGGTGACGACGCGGGCGGGTGAGCGCCTGACGGTCGATTTCGATCAATTGCGCGGGTTCGAAGTCACGCTTGCGCCCCCACCCTGAGTAGGACGGGGGCGCGTTGGGGCGCGCTTAGCCGCGCAGTTCTGCCCCGACCGCCTTTTGGGCGGCCTTGATCAGCTTCTTGCGCGCCGCCGCGATTTCGGCCTCGGTCAGGGTGTGGTCGTCGGCCTGATAGACCACGCTGTAGGCCAGCGACTTGTGACCAGCGGGCACGCTCCCCCCTTGATACACATCGAACAGGCTGACCGAGCGCAAGAATTGCGCGCCCGCGCCCTCCAGCGCGCTTTGGAGCGCACCGGCCTGCACCTCGTCCTTGACCACGAACGCGAGGTCTTCTTTGACCACCGGCGTATGCAGCACGGGCTGGGTGCGATAGAGCGGGTTGACCGCGCCCAGCAAGCGCGCCGCGTCGAACTCGGCCACCAAGAAGACCGAATCGGCGGGCAGGTCGAAGGCGCGGGCGACCAACGGGTGCAATTCGCCGAAGCTGCCGAGGTGCTGACCACCCAGCGCGAGGCTGGCGCTGCGCCCCGGGTGCAACCATGCCGC
>JALONY010000325.1 GCA_025454715.1 Anaerolineae bacterium | reverse complement strand
ACGATGACCGCATCGGTGCGGCCAGCGGCAGTGATTTGCAGGTCGAGCGTGTCCGCGGCGACCTCGACGCTGGCTTGGCCGTCGTTGCCCAGCGCCTCGTCGGGGAAGGCCACGGTGTCAATCAGCGAGACGCCGTTGCGGACGAGGTCGATGCCGGTCATGCCTTCCATGGCGTGGAAGACGCTGACGCGGGTCACGCCCTCGGCGATGACGGTCTCGTAATCCTCGGTGGCGGCGGCCAGCTTGAGGGTGTCGGCACCCAGCGACCCCAGCGCCGAGACGGTCGTCCACGAGTCGGCGGTCAGGGTGGCCTCGAGGCTCATGACGGGGTTGCTGTCGGGGTTACCGGCCACGCGCACATCGATGACATAATCACCGGCAGGCACGGCCACCCAGTCGGTCACGGTGCCGAAGGCGAGGTTGGTGATGCCCGACAACTCGCCGTTGAGGTAAATATCGACCTCGGGGGCGTCCCCGCCGAAGTGCCCGACGCGCACGAAGGCCGAGCCGTCGAAGTCGTCGCTGGTGTCTTCCATCTGGGCGGGGTCAACGATGACGGTGGCGGTGGTCAGCGGGTTACCGGCCTCGACCAGCGTAACCTCGGCAGGGGTCACGGTCTGGAGCGAATACAGCGGGTCTTGCAGCGTGCCATACACGAAAATCGAGACGTACTGCCCCGACTCGAGCAACACGGCGGGCACATCGACGATGACCGCTTCAGCACGGCCAGCCGCGGCAATCTGGAAGTCGGTCTCGGCGGCGGCCAATTCGACACTGGCGTAGCCGTCGTTGCCCAGCTCCGGTTGCGGGTAGGTCACGGTGCTCAGCATGGCCGCGCCGTTGCGCAGCAGGTCAACACCGGTCATGCCCTCGATGGCGTGGAACAGGCTGACGCGGGTCTCCCCCTCGTTGATGGGGGTGGCATAGTCCTCGACCGCCACGCTGAGCGCCAGCGAGTCGTTGGCCAACGAGCCGACTGCGCTAATGGTCGCCCACGTGTCGGCGGCCAATTCGGCGGCTTCCAGCGAGATGACCGCGTTCTCGACCGGCGCACCGGCGACGGTCACATCGACCGAATAGGTGCCCGGGGCAACGGCAATCCACGGGGTCAGGCCGCCCAAGGTCAGGCCTTGCACGCCCGACAATTGGCCGTTGAGGTAGACATCGACAGCGGGCGCGTCCGAGGCGAAGTGCCCGACGCGGATAAAGGCGTAGCTGCCCTGCGCCGAGGCGCCGAACGCGCCCAACAACAGCAGGCTAAGGCTCAAAAAGACGAGAATGCGTGTGCGCATAGGGGCGAATCCTTCTCTTGTAGGATGGGTGAAACACACATTGCGCGTTCATCATAGCGGATGCACGGCGCTTTGAGGGGGGTTCAGGCCGATTGACGGTCAAAGTTGGTAGGAATGTACTAAGTGCCGTTATTAGGCCAGCAAGCGGCGCGCCAAGCGGCTCAGCTCGTCGATGCTGACCGGCTTGGACAGCACGAGGTCGGCCTCGCCGCTCTCGGGAAAGCTGGGGACGGTGCTGTTGCCGGTAATCAAGATGATTTTGAGGTGTTGGTAGCTCGGGTTGTTGCGCAAGGCCGACAAGACCTCGAAACCGTCCATCCGCGGCATATTCACGTCCAAAATCACCACATCGGGGCAGTCGGCGGCGATTTTCTCCATCGCGTCCAGCCCATCCACGGCGGTCGCGACATCGAAGGCGTCGCCCAACCCTAATGAGAAGATGGTCAAGAGGTCGGGGTTGTCATCGACGATGAGGGCACGCTTGCGCGCAGTGGTCGGGGTGGTCATGGAAAGCATCCTTTGGATAAGCCCAAAACGAGGCCGATAGAGTGGCACGCATTGTACAAGACCCGCCCCGACAATGCCGTTAGCATCGCGTAACATGCGCCGTAAGCCCAGCCTTTGGGGCACCCGCTAAGCAACCGTTTGCTTAAAATAAAACTGTCATGTAAGATGAATGTCATGTTTATGTAGGTTGGCGCGCCTCATCCCTAACACCCTCTGTGCCTCAGCCGAATCGTTCGATTGAAAAGGGTTTTTGCCATGACCACACGAAAGACGTTCGTTTCGCTCATCCTGATTGTGCTGTTCAGCTTGTCTGCCGCATCGGTTCAGGCACAAACTGCCGCCCTCATCAACGTGACCCAAACCGCCTTCGACATCTGCAACGGCGAACAGCTCGAGGGGCGTTTCGCGCTCGACATCTTCGACGCCAACAACAACCTCCTCAATGGCTCGACGAACATCAACGCAACCATCTTCATGAACACCAGCAACGGGCGTAGCTACTCCAGAGTTTGGGCGTATCGCAGTGGTGTCATGCAGTCGTTCGCCTTCGGCAAGAGCGGTCCAAACTTCGTCTATGTCGATGTGTACGCGCAAATCGGTGCGGTCGTCAGCGACACCTACCGTTATGGGTGTGACGGCAGCATCACCCGCTTGGGCAATGGCAACATCATCACCGGCCCCGATGCGCGCATCAACCCCAACAACGGCGACCTGATTTCGGCGCTGTACCTCGCCACGGGCAAGGACAACAAGCCGGCCATCCGCGTCTACGACATCGATGCCAACAGCGTCGGCCTGCTGCGCGGTGATTACAGCTTCAGCGTGTTCGAGCCGTACATCGGCAAGCCGCCCAAGACCAACACGGTCATCACCCGCGTCGGGCGCACGGTCTTGATTGCGCTCAGCACCGGCGAGTTCCAAATCAACGTCGGGCCGGACGCCGAGGGCAAGGTGCACGAGGTGATTTTGAACTCGATGCCGCCCACTCGCATCACGTTCTCGTTCTTCTACCAGCGCTAACCCACCACCCCAGCCAAAGCAACAGGCGCGTTGGAGATGTCCAACGCGCCTGTTTTTTATCCGCTCAACCGGCCAAAATCTGCTCGATGGCGGCCAACTCTTCCGCGCTGAAGGCGGTGTTGCT
>JALONY010000324.1 GCA_025454715.1 Anaerolineae bacterium | reverse complement strand
AACCTGACCTACCGCGACCCCGACCAGACCTATCCGGTCGATTCGGTGGTCGGGGCGTACATGCAGCTCCGCAAAGAGGCCATCGCCGCCAGCGGCCTGCTGGACGAGACATTCTTTATGTACGGCGAGGACATCGATTGGTGCTATCGGGTCAAGCAGGCCGGTTTCGAGGTGATGTATCACGGCGCGGTCACGGTGCTACACCTCAAGGGCACGGTCGGGCGGCGCAGCCCCAAGGCGCAATTCGAGTTTTACCGCGCCATGCTGATTTTCTATCGCAAGCACTACCGCCAACACACCCCGCTGCCGGTGCATTGGATGGTGTTGGCGGGCATCGTGGCCAAGGGCGGGCGCGCCCTGCTGGCCGAGGTGCGCCACCCCTCCCCGCTCAAGCCGACCCGCACCCCCTCAGGAGGCTGAGACCCCGCGATGGCACACCCCCGCCCCCCCACCCCATCCAAGCGCCCCAACGGCAAAAAGGCCAAAGCAACCCAAGAACAGCCGGTGGTGGTCGATGCCGCCCGCGCCAATCGCATCAAATCGATGCTCAGCCTCGTCTTGGTCGCCCTCGACGCGGTCATGCTGGCGTTGGCCTTCGTCCTCGGCTACGTCTTGCGGCGCGCCCAGTTCGAGTCCGACCCGACCCTGTTCCCCGAGTTCGACCGCTACCTGCTGCTGATGTCGCTCAACGTCGTCACCATCATGGTCATGCTATACGCCAGCCGGATGTACCACGCCCGCCGCAGCTTCAGCCGTTTCGACCACGCCCGCCAAGTGTTGGGCAACGTCACGCTCGGGGTGGTCTTGGTCAGCGGAATCCACGATTTGCTGTTCAAGGGCACCGCGCTGGATGTCGATTATCCGCGCACCATGTTCTTTTACGTCTGGATCCTCTCGACCGTGTTGGTGGTGCTGGGGCGCGAGCTACACCGCGCCCTGACGCGCCATATGCGCCTGCGCAATTGGGCGTCCGACAACCTGCTGGTGGTCGGCAGCAGTAAGGTGGCCGAAGACCTGCTCAGCTCCATCAAGAACCGCCCCGACCTCGGCTACAACATCGTCGGGGTGGTCGATAAGCAGACCGACCGGCGCGAGCGGGTGAAGGATGTGCCGTTCTTGGGCGAGTATCACGCCCTGCCCCAGATTATCGACCGCTACCAAATCGAGCAGGTCATCATCGCCCTGCCCGACGAGCGCCGCGCCGACCTGCCCGACATCGTGGCGCTGTGCCAACGCGGCCAAGTCGATATCAAGGTGCTGCCGGACGTGTTCGCCTATATGGCCGGTGACCTCAACGTGGACGACCTCGGCGGCACGCCCTTGCTGACCGTGCGCGACATCGCCCTACGCGGCTGGAAGCTGAGCGCCAAGCGGGCGATGGACATCCTCGGGGCGCTGGGCGGCCTGATTTTCCTCAGCCCGTTCATGCTGCTGACCGCCGTCCTCATCCGCCTAGACTCGCCCGGGCCGGTGTTCTATACCCAAGAGCGCATGGGCTTGGACGGTCGCCCGTTCCCGATGATTAAGTTTCGGTCGATGCGCACCGACGCCGAGAAGAACAATCAACCCGGGTGGACGGTCAAGAACGACCCGCGGGTGACCCGCGTCGGCGCGGTCATCCGCAGGCTGAACTGGGACGAAATCCCGCAGCTCATCAACATCTTGCTCGGGCACATGTCGCTGGTCGGCCCCCGCCCAGAGCGCCCGCAATACGTCCAAGAGTTCCGCCAGCACATCCCGCGCTACATGGAGCGCCACCGCGAGAAGGCCGGCCTGACCGGCTGGGCGCAAGTCAACGGCCTGCGCGGCGACACCTCCATCAGTGAGCGCACGCGCTACGACCTGTGGTACGTCGAGAACTGGTCGATTTGGCTCGACATCAAAATCATCATCCGCACCGCGTGGCAAACCATCACGCGCAGTAGCCCGAACGCCTATTAAGCGGCGCGGGCGGCTGACATCACACCCCCAGAAGGTACACCGTGGCTCGTAAACCCGCCGATCAAGCCGTCAGCCGTGAGGCCATCTTGCACGCCGCCGCCGAGGTGCTGCGCCGCAACGGCTATGACACCATCACCATGAAGGACATCGCCCGCCAAGTCAACCTGACGGCGGCCAGCTTATATCACCATTTCGAGAACAAGGATACCTTGTTGCTGGCGGTGCTAGAGCTGGGCTTGCGCTATGTCTCGACCGAAATCGAGGCGGTGCTGCACAGCGACCGCCCGTGGGACGACAAACTGCGCGAGATGATCCGCGTGCAAGTGACCAACCTGACCGAAAACCGCTCGGTCGGGGCGGCGTTGGTGATGGAGGTGCGCCCGACCGCGCTCAACAGCGCGCCGCGCCCCAACGGTGCCAAGCGCACGGTGCGCCGCCCGGTCAGCGGTGCGTATGAAGAGCGGCGGGCGGCCTTTTTCGAGCAGCGCCGCCGCTTCGAGTCGCTGTTTCACACCGTGCTGACCGAGGGAATCGCGGCAGGGGCGTTTAGGCCGGTGGACGTGCCGGTGACGGTGAAGGGGATTTTGGGCGCCAACAACTGGGTGGCGGTGTGGTACCGCGAGGGCGGGCGGCTGGGCGGTGGGCAAATCGCCGACCAAATCGCCGACCTGTTCGTGACCGGCCTGCGGGCGGGGTGAGGGGGTGGCATACAAAGGCTCAAGTCAGGTCGTATACTGATGACGTTCTATAGGCAAACCCAGTCGTTGCAGAGCGCCTGCCTACAGGCGCGATGCAACCCATCCCCAAAAAGGAGCCGCACATGACCGAAATCACCCTCCGTTGGTTGGGACACGCCACCTTCTTGCTCGGGTTCGATGGGCGCACCGTGTTGCTCGACCCGTTTTTGGACAACAACCCCGCCTCGCCGCTTAAGGCCGCCGACCTCTCGCCCGACGCCATCGCCATCAGCCACGGGCACGGCGACCACATCGCCGACGCCGTGAGCAT
>JALONY010000323.1 GCA_025454715.1 Anaerolineae bacterium | reverse complement strand
TGGACGTGGCTGACCTCGACTATGAGCGCGATTTGGGGATGCCGGGCGAGTACCCGTTCACGCGGGGGATTCACCCGACTGGCCACCGTGGCAAATTGTGGACGATGCGGATGTTTGCGGGGTTCGGGACGGCGGAAGAGACCAATGCGCGCTTTAAGTATCTGATTTCGCAGGGGAACATGGGGTTGAGCGTGGCGTTCGATTTGCCGACGCTGATGGGCTACGACACCGACGCGCCGGAAGCGTTGGGCGAGTTCGGCTCGTGCGGGGTGGCGATTAGCTCGTTGCGCGATATGGAGGTGTTGATGGACGGCATCCCATTCGAGGCGGTGACGACCAGCATGACCATCAACAGCCCTGCGCCGGTGATTTGGGCGTATTACATCGCGGCGGCGGAGCAACGCGGCGTGCCGATGGCGACACTGCGCGGGACGTTGCAAAACGACATCCTGAAGGAGTTCATCGCGCAGAAAGAGTATATCTTCCCGCCGGAGCCGTCGATGCGGCTGGTGACCGATACGATTGAGTTCGGGGCGCGGCACATGCCGGAATGGAACACCATCAGCATCAGTGGGTACCACATCCGCGAGGCGGGCAGCACAGCGGTGCAGGAACTGGCGTTTACGCTGGCGGATGGGCTGGAATACGTGCGGTGGGCGTTGGCGCGTGGGCTGGACATCGACACGTTCGCGCCGCGCCTGAGCTTCTTTTTCAACTGTCACAACGACTTTTTCGAGGAAATCGCCAAACTGCGGGCGGCGCGGCGGATTTGGGCGCGGGAGATGCGCGAGACGTTCGGGGCGAAGAACCCGCGTAGCTGGCTGATGCGCTTTCATACGCAGACGGCAGGGGTGAGCCTGACGGCGCAACAACCCGAGGTGAACATCGCACGAGTGACGGTTCAGGCGTTGGCGGCGGTGCTGGGCGGCACGCAATCGCTGCATACCAACAGTATGGACGAGGCGTTGGCCTTGCCGAGCGAGCACGCGGTGCGCATCGCGTTGCGGACTCAGCAGGTGATTGCCGAGGAGTCGGGGGTGACGAATACGGTTGACCCGCTGGGCGGCAGCTATTTCGTCGAGGCGTTGACCAACCAGACCGAGGCGGCGGTGTATGCTTATTTCGAGAAAATCGAGGCGCTGGGCGGGGTGATTCCGGCGCTGAAAGCGGGCTTTTTCCAGCAGGAAATCGCCGATGCGAGTTATCAACATCAGCAGGCGGTGGATAGTGGGGAGCGGGTGATTGTGGGGGTGAACCGCTATACGACGGATGAGCCGCTGAAAATCCCCATCTTGCAGATGGACGCCAACGGGTATGCGCGGCAGGTGGCGCGCCTGCGTGAGGTGCGCGAGACCCGCGATGCCGAGCAAACGCGGCAGGCGTTGAACGCGCTGGAGCGCGCTTGCGTGGACGGCGAGAACACGATGCCGTATTTGCTGGCGTGTGCGCGGGCGTATGCGACCTTGGGTGAGACGATGAGCGTGATGCGGCGGGCGTTCGGGGTGTATCAGGAGCCGTTGCACATCTGAGGGAGGCGCGTTTGCTGGCGTGCCCAGCGCGGTATGTTATAATGGCTCAAATGTTCCATGACTGGGCGAGGCAGGGGGTAATATGCCGCCAAAAATGATCATCATAGACGGGTATGCCGTGGCGTATCGGCAGTTTTTTGCGTTGCCGGTCGAGAGCATGAGCACGAAAAGCGGTGAGCCGACCAACGCGGTGTTCGGCTTCACGCGGGTGTTGATGGACGCGCTCCAGCGCGACAGGCCGGATTATTTCGCGGTCAGCTTCGATATGGGGCTGAGCGGGCGCGAGGCGCTGTATGGCGACTACAAAGGTACCCGCGAGAAAATGCCGGACGAACTGCGCTCGCAATTGGACAAAATCGATGCGGTGGTGCGGGCGTTCAATATGCCGGTGTTGGCCGTAGAGGGGTACGAGGCCGACGACGTGATTGGGACGATTGCCATGCAGGCCGAGGCGGCGGGCGTGGCGGTTCGGATCGTGAGTGGCGACCGTGACCTGTTGCAATTGTTGACGCCGCACGTGACGGTGCAACTGCCCAACCGTGGCGCGCCTGACCGCGTGTGGGACGAGGCGCAGTTCTTGGCCGATTGGGGGATTCAGCCGACGCAATTGGTCGATTTGAAGGCATTGATGGGCGATGCTTCGGATAATATCCCCGGGGTGCGCGGTATCGGTGAGAAGACGGCGACCAGCTTGTTGCAAAAGTATGGCACGCTCGAGGCCGTGTATGAGGCGGTGGAGCGCGGCGAGATTGGCGGGGCAAACGGGCGTAAGCTGGCCGAGGGGCGCGAGATGGCGTTCTTGAGCCAGCGGCTTGCGCGCATTTTGCGCGATGTGCCGGTGACGTTGGACTTGCCCGCGTGCGCCGCGCACGATTATGAGGCCGACGCGGTGCTGGCGGTGTTCGATGCGCTGAACTTCCGGTCATTGCGCGAGCGGCTGGTGAAGATGGCGACGCCGACCCAGCACAGCTTGTTTGGCGATATGGACAAGCCGGTGAGCGCCGACCTCGGCGGGGGTGAGGCGGACGAGGCCGAGGCTCCGGCGGGGGCTGCCGCCAGCGAGCAGTTCCGGCTGGTGGTGGTGCGTGACGAGGCTGGCTTGGAAGAGCTTGTGACCGTCTTGGCCGCCGCGCCCGAGATTGCGATTGACACCGAGACGACCGGTTTGAACGCGATGGAGGCGGAACTGGTCGGGGTGTCGTTGGCGGTCGATGGTGGGGTGGGGTATTACGTGCCTTTGCGCCACCGCGAGGGGGTGCAATTGCCGGTGCAGCGGGTGGTCGATGCGTTACGCCCCGCCCTGACCGACCCGACCAAGCCGAAAATCATGCACAATGTGGCCTATGACCTCGTGATTTTGCGGCAGCACGGCTTGGACGTGACGCCGGTGGGGTTTGACCCGATGGTGGCGGAGTGGTTGTCGAA
>JALONY010000322.1 GCA_025454715.1 Anaerolineae bacterium | reverse complement strand
GTTGACCGAGTTGCCGAGAGCGCCGAGGATGACGATCACGACGATGGCGACCAACGCCAAGATCAACGCGTACTCGACCAAGCCTTGGCCCTTCTCGCTGGGGTTGTAGATCATGATGGTTTTCTCCGAAACTGATAATCACTGTCTGCGTTACCGCAGGCGCCACAAATGTGACATGACATCACTGTAGCACGGTGCCTGTTTTCTGTCAAATCAAAAATCTCAACACTTCTCATCTTTAATGTATCAGTTTTCAAACCTTGTTGCCCGACCTTACGAACCCCCCACAGGCTCACCCGACACATCCGGCGCCGCCCGCAGGTGCGCCACCAGCCCCTGCAACGCGGCACGCGGGGCACCCTCCGGCACCAGCTCGGCACACCGCGCAATCAAGAACGCATCGTTGACGTTGGTGGCGTATAGGGCGCCCAACGTGCGGTCATTGGGCTGTGCCAACAAGCTGGGATACTCGTTTTGAGCGTGAAATTGCGCCGTCAGCAAGGCGGTCTCCAGCTTCAGGCGACGCCCCTCGACCACCAGCGTGGCGGCCTTGCGAGCGGTAGCGTCCATGCCCGCCGCGTCACAGGCGCGTTGCACCGCCGCGACCAACGCGGGGGTTTGCGCCATCCACGCCCGCAATGGGGCGAGCGGCGAGGGGGCGGGGGCTTGGCCGCGCAAGGTCATGCGGAGCGCGCCGACGAAAGCGCGCAAATACCGTGCAATCATGGGGTGTACCTCGGGTTGAGCGTAAACGTGACACGGGCGAGATTGGAGGTGCATTCGCCGCCGAAGCGTACCAGCACCTCCGGTGATTGTGGCAGGCCGTCGAGCGATTCGAGCCGGACGTAGGCCAATAACACGGCAGGGCGGGTGCCCAAGACCACCTCCCAGCCGGTCTCGCGCCCATACAGCGAGTTGGAGCCGAGCGCCGCGGTGGCCTCGGCGGCATCGCTGACCACCCGCACGCGCAGGGTGGCGGCTTGCGCGGCGGTCAGGCCGACCACCTCACCGCCCACACCCTGCCACGCGCACGCCAAGCTGTTGACCGTGTTGGCGCTCAGCACCGGCTCGCCCTGCGCGATATACGGGAACGGGATGGGCGTCTCGGTCGGCGTCGGGGTGATGGTGGGAGTCGGGGTGTGGCTGGGCGTCTCGGACGGGCGCAATGGGGTGGCCGACGGCAACGCGGTGCGGCTGGCGGTGGCGGTCGGGGTGGCCGTCTCGGACGGGCGCGGGGTGAAGGTGGGCGGCAGGGTGGCCGTGCCGGTGGCGGTGGCGGTCGGGGTGTGGCTGGGCGTCAGGCTGGGCAATTCGCCGATGAAGGTGGGCAGTGGCGTCAGGGCGGGCACCGGCGGCGGTGCCAGCAACAGCGCCACCCCCACGGTCACGACCGCCAACACCCCGATGAACACCAACAAGGTCAGTGCGTTGAAGAACGTTTTGTTTCGAGACGACATCCGAACCTCGGCAGGGGCGGGGGTAAACCTCACCCCTCTATCCCCACCTCATGAGGTGAACGGGGCGCTGAGCGAAGCGAAGCGGGGGGCGAGGATGCGCGTTAGTAACCGGTGATGTCCAACATGCTGACGGCGATGCTCTTCAGCTTGTCCGAGGGCATCCGGCTGAACGCCAGCGCAATCTCGATGAAGCCGATGTTTTGCGGGTTGGCGGCGAAAGCGCGCAAATCGTCGGGCAGTTCGTTGAAATGCTTCCACGACTCGCGGGTGGCCAGCAAATCGCCGATTTGGCTGGCCGTCTCTAGAAAATACGACAGGTTGCGCTCTAGCACGCTGGCCACCACCGACAGCTCGTGCATCGGCATCCCCCACTCGCCCAGCTCGTATTGGTTGAGGGCGGCGGGGTCGAGACCGGCGCGCTCGGCCACCTGTGATAGGCTCAGGCCGCGCTCTTCACGCGCTTGTCGCATCAACGCGCCAATCATGCGGTTACGCAAAATCATGAACTCGGTTTGGGCGCTCTGGCGGCCAGAACGGGCGGACTCCAGCGTCCGCACCCCCCAGAAATGGCTGACCGGCACATCGAGGAAATACGCCAACAGCTCGAGGTGGGGCAACCCGGGCACGGCCTCGCCCAGCTCCCACAATTCGACCGTCTCGGCGTCAATCCGCAGGTAACGCGCCACGTCCTCGGCGCTGCGTTGCGCGTTCAGGCGCGCATCGCGCATCAACACGCCCAACATCTTGGCGCGCAAGCGAATCGACTCGGCGGGGTCGAAGACCTTAGGAGCATCCGAGACAGGCGCGTTATCGCCCGCTTTGGCCTTCTTAAATCGGCTGCCGAAATCCTTCAGGTTCATGTCGTTCATGGCGCGTCGTCCCTCACAGCGTTGGTGTGTGCCCCCATTATAGGCGGCTTCGGGGGCGGCGGCAACCACTCGCTAAGCCACCAGCATCAACCATACCACCCCCACCCCCAACGTCAGCACCGTGATGGGCACCCCTGCCCGCAAATACGCGCCGAACCCGAGCGTGACGCCCTGCCCTTTGGCCACCTCGGCCACGATCAGGGTGGCCGCCGACCCCAACAAGGTCAGGTTGCCCGACAACGTGGACGACATGGCCAGCACCAACCACGCTTGTTGCGGGTCGGCAAACGACGGGATTTCGGGGCGCAACAGCAACACCGCGGGGACGTTGCTGACCAAGTTCGACAGCACGCCGGTGACCAGCGTAAAGGCCGGAATCCCGCTCTTCAGCACCGCCTCGAACGCGCCGAACAATTGCGCGCTCAGGCCGATGGCCTCGATGGCACCGGTCACGACGAACAAACCGGCGAAGAACGCCAGCAAATCCCAGTCCAGCATCAGCAATTTTTGCGGGCGCAAGCGGCTCATCAACAACAACCCCGCCGCCACGCAGGCCGTCGTCACGATGGGCGCACCGGCGCGGGCAAGCTGATGTCGGGCAACCGCCCACGAAACTCGCTGGGGTAGGCCAGCACGATGACCCCCCAGCAGATGGCCAGCCCGACCAAGGCCACCGGCCCCAGATAGGCCAAAAACGTCACATACGGGATGCCGCTGGCCTGCCCAATCACGATATTTTGCGGGTTGCCGGTGAGGGTGGCCACGCTCCCGACGTTGGCGGCAGCCCCCAGCCCGACCAGATAGGGTATCGGGTCGCGCTTCAGGCGCAACGCCAGCTCGACCACCACCGGCGTGAACATCAAGCACACCGGATCGTTGAGGAAGACCGCGCTGAGCACCCCCGACGCCACGATGATGCCCGCCAACAGCAACTTGGGCGTGCGCGCCCAGCGCACCGTAAAGGCCGCCACCCCGCCGAAAAACCCGCTCAGGCGCAGGTTGACGTTGATGACCATCATCGCCCCCAGCAGCAACAGGGTTTCCATGTCGATGGCGTGGATGGCCTGCTCTTCCGTCAACGCCCCCAGCACCACCAAGGCCGCCGCCCCCACCAGCGCAATCCCAGCGCGGTTCATCCGCAACCACGGCACCCGCCCGACCGCAATCCCCACATAAATCAAGACAATCAAGACGACATAGACCCACGTCATGGCACCCCCCCCAATCCGTGAGGTTTTCTCGCGGCACTCGCCCGATTGTCCCCCGCGTGCGCGACGGGCGCAAGCGCGGCTTTGGTTTGGGCGCTGTTATGCGCCTTAGGCGGTGACACAAGCGAAGAAGGCAAAATGTTTGCTTTTTGCAATAGTTGGCATACAATCAGGGTGTGGTTGCCGCTTCAGAAAATTTGTGCTATACTTTTATCGACATGAAGCGCGCTGGTACTCTCTGAGTACACAGGATCATGACGCATCCACCGATTTGACGGCAAAAGGAGAGGCCGCTATGTATCAGCAAATCACCATCGTTGGCAATGTTGGGCGCGATCCCGAAATGCGCTATACGCAGGGCGGGGTCGCGGTGTGCGACTTTTCGGTCGCGGTCAACAAGCGCTACACCACCTCTGGCGGCGAGCAGCGAGACGAGACGACATGGTTCCGCGTGACGTGCTGGCGCCAGCTGGCCGAGACCATGGGCAAGTACCTGACCAAAGGCAAGCAAGTGTTGGTCATCGGTGAGGTCAGCGCCTCGGCCTACACCGACAAGGCCGGGCAACCCGCGGCCACCATCGAAATCACCGCCAGCACGGTCAAGTTCTTGGGCAACCGCCAAGAGGCGGACGAGAATAACCAAGGCGGCATGAGCGGGGGCAACAGCGGCGGTGGCCGTGGCCGTGATGACGACTTCGCGCCGCCCCAACGCAACACCCGCGGCGGCGGTCAGCCGTCCAACACCGACGACATCCCGTTCTAAGACCACCCATCCCTGTTTATCTCGTACTCCCGCACAGCCGACCGGCGCATACCGGTCGGCTGTTCTGTTGTCTGGTATGAACTGCGGTCGCCCCATAACCCAACCGCCACCTGACGCCGCAGGTGAACAGGGCGCGGGCGGCGTCAGGGTGTTTGGGGGCGTGCGCCTATTGCCACTCGTTTTGGCCGCCGGGCTTTTGGCCGACCGTATCCTTGGTCGGGTGCCACCAACTGCACAACGGCAACACGCTCTGCGCCACGCGGTAGCACTCCTCGAGGTGGGGGTAACTGCTCAGGATGAACTTGTCTGCGCCGAGGTCAACGTACTCTTGCAGGCGCTCGGCCACCACATCGGGCGTGCCGACGATGGCCGTGCCCAAGCCCTTATTCACCACGCTGAAGCCCGCCCATAGGTTGGGGTAGACCTCCAATGAGTCGCGGCCTTTGTAACCGCTGGCCGAGAGCTGCATCATACGCCCCTGCCCAACGCTGTCGAAGCGCGCCATCTTTTGGCGGTGCGCCTCGATGGCCTCAGGCGTGACGTAGCGCAAAATCGAGTCGGCGGCAGCCCACGCCTCTTCCATCGTCTCGCGGGCGATGATGTGGCTGCGGATGCCGATGCTGAGGGTGCGCCCGTGCTTGGCGGCCTCCTCGCGCACCTTGTCGAGCTTGGGCTTAATCATCTCCGGCGGCTCAATCAGCGACAAATACACGTCGATGTGCTTGGCCGCCACCGCGATTCCGGCATCGGACGAGCCGCCGAAATACAGCGGCGGGTACGGCTTTTGGACGGGTGGGAAGTTGATGCGTGCGCCCTCGACATGCTCATACTTGCCCTCGAAACTGATGGTCTCGCCCTGCATGGCGGCGCGCCAAATGGTCAAGAACTCATCGCTGATGGCGTAACGCTCATCGTGGCTCTCGAACGTGCCATCACCCTTCAACTCGACCGGATCGCCGCCGGTGATGATGTTGAGCAGCAAGCGCCCCCCGCTCATCCTGTCCATGGTGGCGGCCATGCGCGCCGCCAGAGTCGGCGATAGGCTCCCCGGGCGAAACGCAATCAAGAATTTCATGCGCTGGGTGATGGGGATCATCGACGACGCAATCACCCAGCTGTCCTCACAGCCGAAGCCGGTCGGGATGAGCGCGCCATAATACCCCAGCGAGTCGATGGCCTTGGCGACCGTCGAGAGGTATTCCCAGCTCGGGACGCGCTTGCCGATGTCCGTGCCCAGATAAGGGCCGTCCCCGTGGCCGGGGATAAACCATAAAACATAGGGCGGCGCGTCAAATAAAAAACCCTGATTCGATTATAGCGCCAAACCGCCGGTCGGTAATACGTATTCCATCATCCCCCAGCGGTTGGGGCGTCAGGATGAGGGGGTCTGGGCGATGACAGGCACGTACCCCCTGAATTAAGGCTTTTGGGCTATCGGCACCAAACGAGAAAACCCCGTTATAATGGCGGTAATCATCAACAGCCGCACGTCTCGTTTGGAGCAAAGAAACCCTGTGAGCCAAAAAATTCAAGTCCAATATGAAGGCCTCGACGACCTCGCCCGCAAGGTCGGAGAGGCGCATAACCGCGCCGATGACCTGCTCAGCAAAGCCCGCCTGTGCATGATTATGATGGACAACGGGGCGTGGATTGGGCGCGGTGCCGACAAATACCGCATCGAGATGGAGAGCTACACCATCCCCGCCCTCCGCAAGCTGGTGGCCGCCCTGTCCGACTTGCGCTATGGGTTCTTGCGCGCCAGCGATACATACCGCGATGCCGAGCAAGAAGCGGTGCGCGTCATCGAGCGCTTCCCGCAAATCCGCGACCTGATCCAACTGGGCGGCGGTAACTTCGTCACGACCCGCCCGAGCGCAGGCGGTGGTAGCGGCGGCCAATCCGGCTTCGGTGGTGGGCGCCCCAACACGGGCGGCAGCGGTGTGCCGGAAGACTTCTTTGCCCCCAGCAGTGGCGGGCGCACCCAACCCGAGGGGGTGGGTGGTGGGCGCGGGCGTCCCTCGTTCGATTTCGGCTTCGGCACCCCTGACCCCCGCATCCCCGACATCTTCCCCGCGCCCAACGGCGGCACGACCCCGCGCCCCGACTGGTTCACCCAGTTCAATGAGGACATCGACGGCTTCAACGGGGCGATTAACGGCGCGGTGTTGCTGTTGGACGGTGGCGGATCGCACAGTGACCACCTCAACAACATCGTCGGCGAGTCCGTGGCGGGCGGCGGCGTGCCGGTCAGCGGCCTGTTCGTCTCGCCCAACGGCTTGACCGAGGAAGGCGCACGGCGTGCCGCCGGTGCGGTCGGGGGCTTCTTGGCCAATAACCCCAACGCTCAGCTCAAATTGTCGCCCGGGCTGCAAGCCCTGATTAATGGGGTGGCCACCGACTCGCTCGGGCGTAGCCTGAACAACATGACCACCGACGCCCAACGCGAGGCGATGCAAATCTTCCTCGGCATCATCAAGACCACCGTCGAGGCGCTGGGGCGCGTGCTCCCGTTCGATTAGCGCTGGCGGCGCAAAAAATCCCGCCCGTCGAGGCGAGTGACGGGCGGGCGGCAAACAATCGGGCGGGTGCGCGCTGGTCAGCGCAGGTTGGCGTAAATGCGCGGGTAAGCGACGTGCGGCGCGCTGTCGGGGCGGTTGGCAGGTGCGGCGGATTCGGGGTGAGGCTGGTGCGTGGGGTGTGGCAAGCGCGCCACCACCCGCGGGCGTACCATCACCTCGCGCTCGGGTCTTTCGGTGATGGTGCTGAGCCATATGTCACTGCTTCGAGATACGCTCAGCCCCCGCCCAAGGTTCCAAATTCGTTAAGACTTGATACGGATTCGCGATTGGGTGGGTGTCAGGACGGGGGTTGGGGTGTTATTATCGTGGGGTAAGGGACAGACATTTCGACACCAAAAAGGGGAGGTTGCTATGCGACGCTTGTTAGTCCTGCTGATTTTGTGGGTGGCGGTGCTCCCTGTGGGCGCGCAAGAGCCGCCGACGCCGACCGGCGCGTTGCTGGTCTGGTTGTCCACTGGGCCAGAGCCGGAGCGCAAAGACCCCGCGGCGGGTAGCCAACTGGCGGCGGTCTTCCCCAACGGTGTGCTGACCACCCTGCTCGAGTTCGACCGCTCGGTGATTGGCGTGACGCGCTGCGGCGGCCAACCCATCAGCCAAGACGGGCGGCGCTTCGCCTTCTTCGCCAACCAGCCCAACGTCGGGGTCGATAGCGGCACGCTTTACCAGATGACCGACTTCGGGGCACCGGTGGCGGTCGCCACCATCCACCGCATCGCCTGTGCGCTCAACGGCTTCGCCTACTCGCCCGACAGCACGCAGGTGGCCTACATCAACTACGAAAACGTCTCGGACGACAGCCGCTTCATCTCCGGCACCTTGACCGTGCGCGATGTCGAGGAGTTGCAAGAGCTGGTCAAGATTGAGCGTGCGGCGGCCTTCGTGTGGGATGAGGGCAGCTTGGCGGCCTTGCAGTTCTTCGCCAACGGCGCGGGCGAGGCCGACGAGGCCGTCGTGACGGTCTGGGACGGCACCGCCAGCCGCGAGCTGGCCTCGGTGGTGGCCGCGCAAAATTGTAGCTTCACCGGCGGGCAAATCACCGGCGCGGGCGCCGAAAAAATCGCGATGGTGCTGGGTGAGCGTTGCCGCACCGGCGACGGGCGCACCCGCTGGCAAATCCACCTCGTAGACCGTGCCACCGGCTCGGCCACCCTCGCGCTCAGCGCGCCCCAAGACGGCGGCGCGTTCATCAACGTGCAGACCTACAACATCACCACCAACAGCGACGACACCAGCATCCTGTTCAGCGCCGCGGACGGCGTCTCGCGGGAGTCGGCGGCGGTCTATAGCGTCGATTTGAGCACCCTGTCCGAGGCCACGCCGGTCATCGACCGTGCGGGCATCTTCCGGCGTTACGTGCCGTTGCGCTACACGCTGGGCGAGATTGCGCCCGCCGTGCTCAGCCGTGACCGCCAATTCTGGGCGGTGGTCAAAGCCCTGCCCGACAAGTCGGAACTCATCGTGATTGACCTCGCCAACCTGAGCGCGCCCATCACCATCCCGCTCCAACGCTCCAGCGACAGCGTGCGCGCCATGGGCTTCACTCCCGACAGCACCGCGCTGGTCTATGTGGCGGGCGACAAGAACGGCGCCGATAACGCGGTGTTCCGCCTCGACCTCGTGGCCGGTGTGGAGCAACGCCTGACCCGCGGCCAATTCGCCAGCGTGATGGCCGTGCGCGCCGACGGTGCCGCCGCCTTGCTGCAATACCGCCGCACCGACGAGGCGCAATCGCGCCC
>JALONY010000321.1 GCA_025454715.1 Anaerolineae bacterium | reverse complement strand
GCGCGAGGGATGAGGTCGGCGTTCAGCACCGTCACCCCGCGCATGGTCAGGCCGCGCATCTGCCCCATGAGCTGGCGGGCACTGCGCCGCCCCTGCTCCACCACGTCGGCGGCCACCACCGTCAGGTACCGGCGGCGCGCTTCCTCGCCGTCACCATAGCCCGCCACGCACACGTCCTCGGGCACGCGCACGCCCGCCTCGCTCAGGGCGTCCAAGACAGCCACCCCCATCAAATAATCGGCGGCGATGACCGCGTCGAAATCGCGGCGCTCGGCCAGCAAAGCGCGCACCGACTGCGCCGCCACCGACGGGGCGAACTCACCGCGCAACACGAACGCCTCGGGCACGTCGAGGGTATAGCGCATCGCCTCATCGCGGAAGGCGGCGAGGCGCTCTTGCGCGTCGCTCTGGTGGTCTAGCCCGCGCACGAACACCACCCGACGACGCCCACACCCCACCACGATATGCTCCATCAAGCATTGCATCCCCTGACGGTTGTCGGTGATGACCGACGGGATGAGGGTGTTGGGGAGGTGGTGGCTGATGAGCGAGACCGGCAGGCCGGCCTGCTGAAAGCCGAGGATTTGCGAGTCGGGGATGGCGTTGGAGATGACCATCACGCCCGCCAGCTGGGTGGGTTCGAGGTATGAGCTACTGCCCGCGCCCAGCGCCTCGACCAGTACGTCGTAGCTGTGCAGGTCGGCGATTTGGCGGATGCCGTCGATGATGGCGCGCTGGAACACGCCGGTTTGGTCGTTGGTAATCACCCCAAGCACGGGGCGGCGCATCATCATTATAAAATGCCCAATTCTGTGTAGGCCGCCAAGACCGACGCGCCGCGTGCGCTGAGAGACGCTCCCTGTGCACACGCAAAGCGCACCAACGCCACGTCCTCGACGGACAAGCGCTGTGCGGCATGATACCGCAAACGGTCGAGGAGCGGCTCACCCAAATCGGCTATTTTGCCCGCCAAGACGATCGTGGACGGGTTGAGCAGGGCAATCGACCAGACCACCGCCGAGGCCAGCGCTTCGGCCAGCTCGTCCAGCAACAGCACGCCCGCGGGGTCGCCCAGCGCGGCGGCGTAACGGATATGCAGCATCTTGAGGCCGTCGGCGGGCAGGCGGGTGCTGGGGTATTGGGCGCGCAATTGGGCGACGCGCCGCACGATGGCCGGCCAGCCCAGCACCTCGGCCAAGGTCGCCGTGCCGGAGCCGGAGCGCGAAAGCGCGCGCACCTGCCCGATGTCGCCGCCGTGGTGGTACTCGGCACCGCGCACCGTCACCCCGACCTCGACCGCGCCGTTAATCAGCAAGGTCACGCGGTTGGAGTCCTCGGTGTGGTCACGGTTGGCATTGCCCGCCACCTGCGCCAGCGCCGCCAGCTCGGTATTGTTGGACACCACGCACGCGCACTCGAAGCGCTCCTTCAGCAGGTGCGCCAACGGCACATCGTACCAGCCCATGACCGACGACCGGCGCACGCGCCCGTGCTCACGTTCAATCAGGCCGGGCACCCCAACCCCCAGCCCCAACAGCGGCGCGTCGAGCTGCGCCACCAGCGCGTTGATGGACTCAATCAGGCGGTCGAGGGCGTGCGTGCCGGTCATGCCGTCCAGCGCGGTGTGGTGCTCTACGGCCACCTCGCCCGCGAGGTTGACCAACATCGCCCGCGCCTGCACCCCATCGACCGAGATGCCGATGACTTGGCGGGCGTCGGGGATGAAGCTGAGCAAGCGCGGCGGCTTGCCACCGGCCTCAGTCGAGCCACCCGTCCCGACCTCGGCCAAATACCCCTCTTCGATCAATTCGGCAGTCAGTTCCGACACGGTCGGTTTGGTCAGGCCGGTCACGACCGACAACGCGGCGCGGTTATCGGCGATGCCGTAATAGACCGAGCGCAACAACGACAATCGGTTGTGCCGCTTCAAGTCTTGGCGGGTGGCTTTGCGTATATCCATGAGACCGACATCCCCAGCGTAGCATGTGTGGTGGTATGAGAGGGAATTGGCCGATATGCCATCGAAGGGGGGCGCACGCGCATCCCTGAGTGGGGCAGTCTACACCATTAAGGGGTGCAATCGGCGGGGCGCAGAGCGCGCACGGCCTCCCATGTGTTGGGGTCTTCCCCACCGAGCCCCCAAACTGCCGCACCGCCTAAGCGTTGATGCAATTCTAGCACGAGACTCAAGCGTGCGTATATGCTTTCTCCATCATTGACGTAGACGGTGCGACGCGGCAGGCCGCGCTGCACGATTTCCGTCACCAGCTCGCCGGAGTCGGGGTCGCGGGTGGTCGGCAGGTCAAACGTCTCGACGGCGCGCATGACCGCCTCGTAAGGGATGGCCGAAGCCGGTGGGCGGTTGCGCGTCCAGCCATAGCCATAAAAGGCCAGCCCAACCCGAAACCTGCTCAGGTCGTCGATGCTGGCGGCATACGTCAGCACATCGGCTGTCCATTGGTTCGGTGAAATCGGGCCCGGCGGTTCATTGCGGCTGGTAAAGTCGTAGGTCATGATGTTGACCACGTCCGCCGCCGCCGCGATGCGCGCCCAATCTTGGGCGGCTGCCCCCTCCCACGCGCCCGCGTCGGTGGTCTTGGGATGCACCGTCACGTACAGCAAGCGCCCCTCGGCGTGCAAGCGCTCGCCCAACAGCTCGACGAACTCGGAAAACGGGTCACGGGTGGGCAGGCCAAAGCCCTCGTAATCGATGTCGATGCCGTCATAATCCATCCGCAGCACGGTCTGGACGATTTGGTCGATGTGGGCGGCGCGCAGGTCGGGGTCGGTCACGATGTTGGAGACGCCGCTGAAGATGCTGGGGATGACCCGCACGCCCGCCTCGCGCCACGCGGCGAGTTGGTCGGCGTCCTCGGCTTGGTTGGTCGGCAAGAGTCCGCCGGTGTTGGTCGGGGTGTACCAAAACGGGTGGATGACATCAATCACGTCGAGGTT